>CAYVVK010000277.1:0-8301 GCA_964454855.1 uncultured Phaeodactylibacter sp.
AGATCCATCACACTGCCTCATTCTCCAAAACGCATTGTCTCTCTCGTGCCTTCTCAGACAGAGCTCCTGTTCTACCTCGGGCTGGACGAAGAGGTCGTCGGCATTACCAAATTCTGCATCCATCCCGAAAAGTATTTCCGCACCAAAACGCGGGTGGGAGGCACCAAACAGCTGAAGCTGGACAAGATCCGCAGCCTGAAGCCCGGCCTGATCATCGGCAACAAGGAGGAAAATACCCGCGAGCAGATAGAAGCGCTAGCCCGGGATTTCCCCGTCTGGCTGAGTGACATCCAGAAGCTCGATGAGGCCGAGGCCATGATCCTGGCGATCGGGCGGCTGGTAGGCAGGCAGCCGCAGGCAGAAGCCCTGGCCAAACGGATCAGGGGCCGGTTTGCCAAACTGGAAGAAGACTTTGCCGGGATCACTCCCATACGAGCAGCCTACTTCATCTGGCGCAAACCGTATATGGCAGTAGCTGGAAATACCTTTATAAATGACATGCTGCAGCGCGCCGGCTTCGAGAACGTATTCGCCGACAAGGACAGATACCCCAAGGTGAGCCTGGAAGAAACGGCCGCGGCCAGGCCCGAAGTGCTGCTGCTTTCCTCCGAGCCCTATCCTTTTAAGGAAAAGCACCTGGAAGAATTCCGGGCCGCCTGCCCGGGCGCTCCCATTCAACTGGTCAACGGAGAGCTTTTTTCCTGGTATGGCAACCGCCTGCTGTATGCTGCCGATTACTTCCGGCAGTTGCAGCGCTCGCTGTCCTCTTCCATCTCCCAACGATAGCCCTCCGGCACTACTGTCTTTAAATGGCAAGCCACCCGATTTGGCATGAGGTGTAGGCCAAATTACCTAACTTTGAGTTTTTACTAAAGTGAAAAAAATGATTACCCGATATCTCTGCTTCTTAACCATTATCCTGGCTGCCTTCCCGCTATCCGCCCAACCTGCTGCTGCGGGAAAAGTGGACGGTGAACTGATCGTCGAACTCGAAGACGGGGCTACCGTCCAAAGCCTGTTACAGCGCCTGGGTAGCCAGCGTGCCGCCGCCGGCTCCTTTCAACATATCCGGGAAGTAGCGGCCAGCTTCAACATCCACCTGCTGCGCTACGATACAACAGTTTGGGGCGATACGGATATACTGGATTGGCTGGCCCGGCAACGGGAAGTCCGCGCGGCCCAGTACAACTACCGGGTGGAGCCCCGACAGGCTCCCAATGACCCTCAGTTCGACCGGCAGTGGGGCGCCAATCGAATCGGAGCGCCGGCAGTCTGGGACGTCACCACCGGCGGCCTGACGGCTACCGGAGATACCATCGTAGTGGCCGTGCTCGACTTCGGGTTCGATATCAATCACGAAGATATGCAGGAGAATGTCTGGATAAACCGGCACGAAATTCCCGGCGACGGGGTGGACAACGACAACAACGGCTTTATCGACGACCTCTACGGCTGGAATTTCCTGGATGAGAGCAATGAGCTATCGACGGACATTCACGGGCAGTCGGTAGCCGGCCTGATCGGCGCCAGGGGTAACAACGGCATCGGCGTTGCCGGCATCAACTGGGATGTAAAAATGATGCTGCTGGCCATCCAGTATGTTGATGAGATCATCTCCGCCTATGAGTATGTGATCGAGCAACGCCAGCGGTACAATCAGAGCAAGGGGACAGAAGGAGCTTTCGTGGTAGCCACCAACGCCTCCTTCGGCCTGAGCAATACCTTCTGCGACGAACAGCCGGTATGGGGAGGTATGTATGACAAATTGGGAGAAACCGGCATACTCACCGGCGCCAGCACCATCAATTCCGAAGTGAATGTCGACCTGGCCGGCGATATGCCGACTACCTGCGAGAGCGACTTCATCCTGACGGTGACCAATATGACCATCCTCGACGAAAAATATACCCCTTCCGGCTTCGGCGAAGTAGCTATAGACATGGGCGCTCCGGGCCAGAATTCCTTTACCCTTAGCCTGGGCAACCGCTACCATACCTTCAGCGGCACTTCTGCTTCCGCCCCCCACCTCACCGGCGCCATCGCCCTGCTCTACGCACTGCCCTGTGAGAGCGTAGCACAATCTGCCCTGGAAACACCCCGGCAAACGGCGCTCTTCTTTCGCGAAGCCATCATCAATGGGGCAGAACCCCTTCCCCAGTGGGAAGGCCTTACAGCTACAGGCGGCGTGCTCAATGTCTTCAACGCCATGGAGTTCATCCGCCAGAGCTGCGTGACGGAAACCGGCGAACTGGATATCCTGAGCCTTTATCCCAACCCCGCCTCCTCTACGCTATTTGTGGAATACATTACCCCCGAATTTGAGCCCTATGATTTCCGCATGTACAATGCCCTGGGCCAGGAAGTCTACCGCAATACCGAAGTCCCCAAACGCTTCTCGCAGAACGTCCACGAGATTGATGTGAGCAACCTGGCGCCGGGCATCTACTTCGTGGCCATCCGCCGCGGGGATGCCCAGGTGGTGGAGGCGGTTGTGGTGCGGTAGGCAGCCGGGGGCAGAGTGCAAATCAAAGATCAAGATTCAAGATTCAAACATATGCGAATTTTTGATTTTTGAGTCTTGATTCTCGATTCTTGATTTTGTGGGGCCAGGCAGCCGGTGATAGCGCGCCGCCTCCAGTGGGCGTAGCAGCAAACTGCACCCTGACATCTACCGAAACACATCCTCCCGCAGGTTCCCGTACCCGTCGAAGCTCTGCCGCACGCTGAAGAATACCGTCAGCGCCACGCTCAGGGTAATACAGACGAAGATGGTGATCATGATGGCGATCTGATAGCGGATAGCGGTATCCGGACTGGAGCCGCCAATGATCTGGCCGGTCATCATGCCGGGGAGAAATACCACACCCATGGTGGCCATACTGGCGATGGAGGGGTTGAGGGCGGCTTTCACGCCGTCGCGGAAAAAAGGAATGAGAGCTTCCCACTGGTTGGCGCCGGCAGCGATGTGGTACATATAGCGTTCGCGGCTGTTCTTCAGGTTTTTGTAGAAGTCGGAAATGCCGATGATGATACCCTTCAGGGCATTGCCCAGCAGCATGCCGCCGATGATGATAAGATACTGGGCGGTGAAGATATTGGGGAGATCGAGAAGAATACCGTTAAAGAAGAGCAGGATGGAACCGGCAGACAGGAAGAGGGCCAGAAAAACCGGCGGGACAAATTTGCGGTAATTCAGTTCACTGTTGTTGACCGCCGAGAAGGTGGCGAAGGTGATCATGGAAACGACCCAACCCAGGTTGAGCCAGATATTGTCCCATTCGAAAAGATAGATCAGCACCAGGCCGACCAGCGTGAGCTGGGCCGTCATACGGGCTACAGCGATACTCAGGCGGCGAATAATGCCGATACGGAAATACCAGGAAATGGCCAGGGGAGCGAACAAGAGGGCGTAACAAAGCGCCATCGCCCAAAGTGGTATAGGTGCTGCATTGCTCATAGTTCAATGGTTTTAAAACCTTCCCAACCCTGATCGTGCGATACCACCAGCAGGGTCTTCTCTTCCATCCCTGCCAGAAAATCGATTACCGTTTTACGCAGGGATTCATCGATGGAGGAAGTGACCTCATCCAGGAGGTAGGCCTCTCTATCCAGAAGAAGGGCGGTGATCAGTGCCAGGCGTTGTTTTTCGCCACCGGAAAGAGCGCTGATGTCCTGTTCCAGTTTTTCCGGCTCCAGCCGGAAGTGCCGGAAATGCTCCAGCACCCGGCCCTCATCGTAGGAAAGATGTTGGTTGGCCCGGTAGGCAAATATCTCCCGGATAAAGGCCGATACCTTCCCGGAGCCTATGTGGAGATCCTGGCTGACGAAGGCCATGCGGCGGCGCATGGCCCAGACGTTTTGCTGGGAAAGGGCTTCTCCATCCAGGCGGACGGTGCCTTCGTCGGGCTGAAGGAAGCCCAGTATCAGGCGCAGGAGGGTGGACTTACCGGAGCCTGAAGGCCCCCGGATGAGTACCTTTTCTCCGGCTTCGATATCCTGCCTGAAATGATCAAAAATCTGTTTTTCGCCTAACTGTAGTGAAATATCATCGAGCTGAATAGTCATCAAACCGGCGCCTATTTCTGGCTTGCCGTCATGGGGTTGGGGCGCTCCAGGCTTTTCAGGGCCTGCCTGACCATGGCGTCCTCCTGGTTCCACACCTGGTAGAAGCCTTCGTCTTCGAACAGGAATTTGGCGATGCGCGCCCTGATGAATAGTTTGAGTTCATCCTTGCTGTCGCCCAGTTGCTGCGGCTGCACGCTTGCCCCCTGTTTTCTGGCATAGGCCAAAAATTCGTTGAAAAGCGGTTCCTCAACCTGGAACTCTCTGATAAATTCAGGCAGGCTATACTTTTCCAGCTTCTTGCCCCTTTCCCGGCTCATGTAACGGAAGACGAACTGGGGGACATACTGGCGCAGTTTGAGGTATTCCTCATTGAGAAAGGCCGTATCAATAGGCACAAAGACATCAGGCATGATACCGCCTCCTCCGTACACTACCCGGCCGTTGTCGGTATAGTACTCCGTAGAATCGGCAACGGCCATTCTTTCCTTTGATTCCAGCTCGCCGGATTCCAGGCGCTCTGCCATTTCCTGCTCGTACTGTTCCAGGCCACCGCTGTATTCTTTCTGAATGGAGCGGCCGGAAGGCGTATAATAGCGGGCCACCGTCAGGCGCAGGGCGGAGCCGTCGCGCAGCTTGTATTGCTCCTGCACCAGGCCTTTGCCAAAGGAGCGCCGGCCGACGATCAGCCCGCGGTCGTGGTCCTGGACGGCGCCGGCCAGGATCTCGCTGGCGGAGGCGGAGCCCTCGTCGATCAGCACTACGATATCATCGACATCGAAAAAAGTGCGGCCGGTAGATTCATAATCATTGCGGCCTACCGAGCGGCCTTCGGTGTATACCAGCAACTGGTCTTTGGAAGCGAATAACTGGCTCAGCATATTGGTAGCCTGCTGCAGATACCCTCCCGGGTTGTGGCGCAGGTCGATCACCAGGTCCTTCATGCCTTCTTCTTCCACCAGCCGTTCCAGGCCTTTCATGAATTCTTCGTAGGTAGTGGCGCTGAAGCGGTTTACTTTAATATATCCGGTTTCCTCGTCCAGCATATAGGCCACATCCACACTGTGCATGGGGATCTCATCCCGTGTGATGGTGAAATGGCGGACCTTTTTTTCCTGCCCTCTCAGAATACCCACCTTCACTTCGGTGCCTTTTTCGCCCCGCAGCATATTGATGATGTCCCGGTTTTCGATAACTGCACCGGCGACGGTGGAATCGCCGATCTCCACGATCTTATCTCCGGCCCGTATGCCCACTGCTTCGGAAGGGCCGCCTGCCAGCGGGGCCACGACGACTACGGTGTCATCCAGTATCATAAACTCCACGCCTATGCCGTCGAAATTGCCTTCCAGCTGTTCGTTGACCTCCCGCAGCTGCTCGGCGGTGATGTAATTGGAATGGGGGTCGAGCTTGCCCAGCATCTCTTCGATGACTTCCTGTACCAGCGCTTCCCGGTCCACCTCATCCACGTATTTGGCCTCTATGTAGCGGAGGATCTCTTCGACCTTCCCCTGGCCCAGCGTCTGCAGGGGCAGGTCCTGATGCTCCATCACTACAGTGGGGGCATTGGACTGCAGGCGCATCCCTATAAGCATGCCCGTAACGAGAATGAGGGCAAAGAGGAGGGGCAGCCAGATGCTCAGCTTATTAGGCGCATTATTTTTATCTTGATACATCCTTTTTGTCATCTAAGGTTAATGCAATTCTGAAAAGAAACCGTTCAAGCCTGGGAACGACGGGGGTTGGAGCTTAGCTTGAAAAGCTATGGGTAATACAAAAATAAACAAATTAATGTTGAAATAATTTCATTTTTTTTGTCCGGAATTTTCTTTCCGGCGCCGCATTTCCGCCTTGCGCATCGGCATGCTGTCGATAAGCCGGAAGAGCTCTTCTCTGCTTACGGCTTCGTTCCTACGCAACTTCTCCTTACCATCCTTGCCTACCAGGATAAAGGTAAATCCGCTTCCGGGCTCTACTTCGTATCTGGAATAAAAGCGCCGGGCTTCTTCTGCGGAAAGGGATTTTCCACCGGGTTTCCGTCCCCCGCCGGGAAATATCTCGTAGATAAGCAGGCCTCTGTCCGTTACTTCTTCCGGCTCGGCCGTCAGAATGGTAAGTTGTTTGTGCAATTGCGGATGTCCATCATGGGCAGCAAAGAGCAAGATGACGCGGCCCTGCCATTGATGAGCGTCCAGAAGTTGCGCATCGGAAAAATTTAGCATCATTATGGAACTTATTAGCAAAATATATTTTTTCATAATAAGTGTTTGGTTCCCGAAAAGCACTGATTCAGGTGTTTTTGCGCAATTTTGTCCTCATATAGGCAATAAGCAAAGGCCCGAAAATGTTTACATCATAACTCCCAAAACTACACCCATGCGAAGTATCCTGATCGTAGCAGCCCTTATCACCACCCAAAGCTTTAACGCTCAGCCGGACCGCTTTGTCAGCAATCAATTCAGCGATTATTACGACTGGTTTCACCAGCGCTCCCAGGCCGCCCAGCTGTACACCCACCACTCCACCCTGTATACATTCACCCAAAATACCGAAGTGAGGCAGGGCCCCTGTACTACCGCACAGGTGATCACTCAGCTCCCTATCGCCCACGGGGTTCAGAACATTGCCTACAGGGACGAATACTACCTCCCCGAAGATGAAATCGACGGGTATGGCGATATCTGGTACCACGTACAGGGTAAGGACGCCAGCGGCCGCAGCTTCAACGGCTACATCTGGGGCGCCCAGATTGCCCGGGGCTGGCGTTCCGAGGACCTCGATGGTGACAGGCGCCCTGAATTCATTATGTTGGGCATCTCTTCCCGTCCCCGTCAAAACCTGCAAGACATTAAGGCGGAGATCCGTATCATTCAGAATGGCAAGCTGGCCAATCAACAGCAGGTGCCTGGCCTTTGTATATTTGAAGACTGTGCCTCCAGCCCGCTCCTGCGCATTTTCACTACCCCCCAGGGATTTACCATCATCGAAACCAGCACCATGACCGTCGGCTGCTGGGCAGGCATTGAAAAGGCTTTTTTTTACTGTAACGGCACTCAATTACAGCGTGTTTACCACGCGGAGTACACCACCAAAACGCAGTTTGCCAACCAGGCTTTCGTCGTCAATGCAAACAATGGCGCCCAGCTCTGCCAGTACAGCCACGAGGATGAGAACTACATGCCCGTCTGGGCCTGCAAAACCATTACTACCGGTAGCGGCCGCGCTTCCGTGGCCATGAATACGGCGCCCGCCCAAAGCAGTAGGTGACCAAAAGTGGAAGCGAAAGCTAAAGCTTGAAAACAGCAGCCAGGAGAAAGCTATTTTGACTTTCCCCTTCCGCGGTTTTACCTTTTGCCTTTTATACCTTAACTCACCCTCAGCACAATCTTCCCCTGGTTGCGGTTATTTTCCATATACTGGTGTGCTTCCGCCACGTCCGACCAGTCGAAAACCGAATCGATTACGGGCTTGAGCTTTCCCTCGGCGAAGAGCGGCCAGGCGAAGAGCAGCAGGTCCTGCGTGAGGCGGATCTTATAGGCCAGAGAACGGGCCCGCAGGGTGGAGCCCATCACCTGAAGGCGCCGGCGCAGGATATGGCTGAGGTTGAGCTCCGGCGTTTTTACTCCCCCCAGAAAGGCCAGCATGACCAGCCGCCCCTCCGTGGCCAGCACGTTAAGGTTGCGCTGAAAATAGGGGCCGCCTATAAAATCAACCACCACCTGCACGCCCTCTTCCTGGGTATAGGCCTTCACGGCTTCCTCAAAATCTTCGTTTTTATAATCTATGGCATGTGCTGCACCGAGTTCGCGGCAGATCTTGTGTTTGCGGGCAGAGGCCGTCACTATGGGATGCGCCCCCATTACGCGCGCCAACTGAATGGCAGCCGTACCCACTCCGCTGGCCCCGGCGTGGATAAGAATGCGCTCTCCCCGCTGCAGTTTGGCCAGCCACCTCAGGGCCTGAAAGGCCGTAAGGAATACTTCGGGAATGCCCGCGGCTTCCAACGCTCCCATACCTTCCGGAACGGGCATGGCCATCTGTTCGTGAATGGTGGCATACTGGGCATAGCCCCCGCCTCCTAGCAAACCACAAACCCTATCCCCTGCCTTCCACTGAGTGACAGCCTTTCCTACTGCCTCGACCGTCCCTGCCATTTCGAGGCCCAGGATGGGGCTTTCCCCCTTGGGGGCAGGGCTGTTAAGTTCTTTGAAAGAGTTATATTAGCGCCAAATCTTATTT
>CAYVVK010000278.1:0-8273 GCA_964454855.1 uncultured Phaeodactylibacter sp.
GGTGAGTTGGACCTGCTGGTCTACGGCGCCGAATCGCGCATGCGCGCCAACTGGGATACCTACATCACCTCCACCGGCAGTGTCGCCCGCGAGCTGTACCTCTTCGATGCCGACCCCCGGAACACGGAGGACCTGCTGGGCAAAGGCGGCCGTACCCTGGACGCCAACGTTTTCTATACCAATACGCCCTATTTCCGAATGTTTCAGGTGATCCGCAACTGTGAACTGCTCCTGCAGGGCATAGACAACACCAATGCGATCACCGCAGCAGAGCGGGCAGGCTACAGCGGTTTCGCCAAGACCATGAAAGCCCTGATGCTGCTCAACGAGCTCATGCGCCAGAATGAGAACGGCCTGCGGGTGGACGTGGCCGACCCGAACAACCTCGGGCCCTTCCTCTCCAAGGATGGGGTTTTCGATGAGATCTTCAGGCTGCTTGACGAAGCATACAGTGAACTGGACGGAGCAGAATTTCACTTCCAGCTCTCCACCGGTTTCATTAACTTCGACGAGCCCTCCACCTTCGCGCAGTTCAACCGCGCCATCGGCGCCCGTGCGGCGATCTACAGCGAGCGCTATGATCAGGTGCAGGGCTACCTGGATGACTCCTTCATCGATATCGATGGCGACCTGATGACAGGGCCCAAGATGGTTTTCAGCACTGCTTCCGGCGACTTCCTGAACCCCGTGTTCCGCCCCCTGGGCCAGAGCGGGGACCAGATCATCGTACACAACTCCCTCATCGAGCAGCTGCGCGAGGGCGATGCCCGCATCAGCAAGTTCAACCCCCGGGAGAACCCCACCAGCCAGGATGGCCTGAACGGTACCCATGAATCGGCCCTCTATGCTTCTTCGGCCTCCCCCATCAGTATCGTCCGCAACGAAGAGCTGATCCTCATCGCCGCCGAGGCTTCTATTCAGACGGGCAAGCCGGGCGATGCCGTGACTTACCTCAACGTCATCCGCAATGCCTACGGCCTGGGGGACTACGAGGGTGAAGAAACGGAAGAGGCCCTCACCGAAGAGATGCTCTATCACCGCCAGTATTCCTTCTTCTCGGAAGGGCACCGCATGTTTGACCTGCGCCGCTACGGCCGGCTGAACGCTCAGTTCCTGCCGATCGACCGCCCGGGAGACCAGGTGTTCACCCAGTTCCCAAGGCCGCAGAACGAAAACTAAGTAAGCGGGTAAGGAATAAGCAGCGGTACCCGGCACAGGCCTGAGGCTTTCCTCAGGCCTGTTTTCGTTTTCCGTTTTAACAAAAGTATTAGCAATAATTAATATCTTTGGCTCCCGAAACCCAATCAGCACCTGTCCTTACTAAAAACTCCAGTACCACATTATTATAGAACTGCTATGGAAAACGGTTGCGGCGCCCGGGCGCCTTTATTTACCGTTAAAAAAAATAAACCGATTTATGAAAAGGCAATTCATCGTTTGGATAGGAACCTTATTGTGTACTGCGGCCAGCCTTACCGCTCAGAACTGCGATTTCACTCTGGATGCCGGCCCCGATACGGTGGTTTGTGGAAGCGGCGCCATTACCCTGCTCAACGCCAGCTTCAATGGTACTCCCTTATCGGTAAACTGGTCTCCGCAGGCCGGCCTGGCCGATCCTGCCAGCCTGGCCACGGAAGCTTCGGTTAATGCCACCACCACTTACCTGCTCGATGTGCAGGCCATCTCCACCGGCAACCTCATTTCCAACGGTGATTTCAACGCCGGCGATACGGGCTTTGACACCGATTATATTCCCGGCACCGGCGGCGGCGCCGGCCTGCTGTCCAACGAAGGCCAGTATGCCATAGCCGATAATGCCGGCGACACCCACAACCAGTTCGCCGGCTGCAACGACCACACCCCCGGCCCCGGCGGCAACATGATGGTCGTCAACGGTTCCGGCCAGCCCGATAACGTATGGTGCCAAACCATAAGCATAGAACCCAATACCAACTACTTTTTCAGCGCCTGGGCTACCTCCGTAGTTTCCCAGAACCCCGCCAACCTGCAGTTCTCGATCAACGACAACCTGCTGGGCGCCGTATTTAACGCTTCTCCCAACACCTGCCAGTGGCAGGAATTTACCCAATTCTGGAACTCCGGCGCCCTGACTTCCGCAGAGATCTGCATTGCCAACGTCAATAACAGCCCCGCTGGCAATGACTTCGCCATCGATGACATCCGCTTCAGCCGGGTTTGCGCTTTCCAGGATTCCGTCACCGTGTCGGTAGCCGCCCCTCCGGCCCCTCCCGCCGTATCCTGCTCCAGTACTACCGCGGCCATCGAACTGGCCTGGAACCGCGTGCCCGGGGCCAGCGGCTATCAGGTGAATGTGCTCAACGCCCAGGCAGGAACGATGACGAGTGACACCTCCTACCAGCTCACCGGCCTGTCGCCCGAGCAGGAAGTGGAATTTGAGGTGGTCGCCCTGGGTGAGGGCCCCTGCGGCGACGGCCTCACCACCCTCAGCTGCAGTACCGAAGCCTGCCCGGAACTGGAGGTCTCCATCGATGGCCCGGAAGCCGTTTGTGAAGGCGAAGAAGCAGTATACGTCGTTCGGCTTACCGGCAGCGGAGGCCCCTTTAACATCACCGTGGACAACGGCCAGTTTCCCTTTACCATTTCGGATGTGGAAGCCGGAGAAACCGAAGTTTCCTTTGCCCCTCAGCAATCTTTCGAGCTGAGCATCACCTCCATCGTCGACCAGAGTGCCCCCAACTGCGTTTTTCTGGACTTCCCCGAGCCCATCTCCGTGGCCGTAAACAGCCCGGCAAATGCGGGCGAGGGCGGGCAAGCCGCCTTCTGCGCCCAAACCGATACCCGACTTCAACTCGAAGAGCTGGCCACCGGTGGCGATGAAGGAGGGCAATGGGCAGCAGTATCCCCTGCAAACATCGGCCCTGCCTTCGATGCGGCAAACGGCACCCTGGATGTGCTCAACCTGGCGGTAGGCGTGTATACCTTCGAATATAGCGTGGAAAGCCCGGCGGGCTGCGAAAACAGTACAAGTACCGTGGAGGTGGAGGTTCTTCCTCTTCCCCTTGCCGATGCCGGCCCGGACCAGGCCATCACCTGCGCACAAAGCACCGTAAGGCTGGGTAGCGCCGGCAGCGATATGATAAATTATGAGTGGACGGTACTGGAAGGCGCCGCCCTGCCGGATCCTCAGTCCAGCATGCCGGAGGCGCAATCTGCCGGCGTTTATGCTCTGGCCGTCACCAGCCTGGGCACCGGCTGTACGGCCCGTGATACGGTGATGGTGGAAGAGCAGGTCACTTTTCCCGAACCCCGCCTCAGCACCTTCACCGATAATTGTTTCGGCCAGGACCAGGGCATCATCACGGTGGATTCCGTGAGCAACGGCCAGGAGCCTTTTCAGTTTAGCATAAATGGAGAGAACTATGGCAGCTCTCCTCAGTTTGGCAACCTTCCCCCGGGCAACTACACCATTTCCGTGATCGATGATAATGGCTGTGAAGGCAGCACAGAGGTAGCACTCGAAGCCCCGAATGCCCTGGAAATACAGCTCATTGCCAAGTCTAATGACGGCTCCCCCAGTATCAACCTGGGTGACAGCCTGCTGCTGTCGGTACTGATCAACCAGCCGGAAGAGAATGTGGATTCTATCCGCTGGTCTCCCCAGCCGCCGGGCTGCCCCGGCTGCCGCGACGCCTATGTCAGCCCGGACATTACAACCGCTTACTCCGTTTCGGTAACCGACCAGTCGGGCTGCACGGCCTTTGCCAACATCACCGTCTTTGTAGAAAGCCGGCCACGGTATTACATTCCCAACGCCTTCTCCCCCAATGAAGACGGCAATAATGACGTATTCTACCTCAATACCGGCCCGGAGATCGAGCGGGTTCTCAGCCTGCACATCATGGACCGCTGGGGCAATACGGTGTTCCAGCGGGAAGATTTCCCTCCCAATGACCCTGCCCAGGGCTGGGACGGCCTTTTCCGCGGAGAGCTGGTGCCCACAGGCATTTACGCCTTTGTGGTGGAACTGGAGCTCATCGGCGGGAAAGTAGTGGTAGAGAACGGGCCGTTGACGGTGGTCTACTGATCCTGCTTTAAAGCCTTTTATTTCATTATATGCAGCAGAATTGGTTACTTTATAGCGCTGTTGAGAAAGGCCTCTTTACGGCCTTCCTGCTAACACGCTTACTCAGGCAAAAAACTACATAGCTACGGCCCCAGGGCGCCAGGTATAATTTGCAGGCAACTCTTTGGCAAACTGCACACTGCACACTACCTACCGCCCCCGGGCCATCCCGGAAACGTAACAAATCCTTACTAATGAGAGAATTGCCACAACAGCTCACAGGTTTGTACATCTTCATCGCCGGCCTGGTTCCACTTTCCCTTTTTTCCCAAAGTGTGGTGGTCAATAATCCTTCTACCTGCAGCATCGGGCTCAACCTCATGGACGGTGCCTGCGACCCCAACATCAATGTAGTGCCCGACCCGGAACAGGTAGTGGTCAATGTGAACAATGCCCCGGGATCTGTGCTGGGAACAGACGTATACCTGCGCGAAGTACAACTCATCATACGGCATACCTGGGCCAATGACCTGGACATCAGGCTGCGGTCGCCCGGAGGAATCGAGATCCCCCTCTCACTCGACAATGGGGGCGGAGATGACAATTACGGGGACCCCGACGTACCGGATTGCGCCGCTCCTGCACGTTTCACCATGGAGAGCTGCGTGTCCATCACGGAAGGAGAGCCTCCTTTTACCGATATGCCCTACCGGCCGGAAGGTAGTTTTTTCCGCTTCAACGACGGCCAAACCGGCCCCAATGGCCCCTGGACGCTGAGCATCTGCGATGATGCCGCCGGCGACCTGGGAAGGCTGGAATACGTCAACCTCATCTTCGCGCCCATCGTTTGCCTGCCGGTAGAAAGTGTGGAACTGCTCAATCAGGATACTACAGCAGTGACGGTCAACTGGTCGCCCTTCACCAGCTGCGGCACCTCCATCATCGAATACGGGCCCGCCGGTTTCACACCCGGTACCGACGGCAATCCCGGCCAGGGCACGGTTGCTGTCGTCAATGGCTGCCCGCCTTTTACCCTTACCGGCCTGCAGGAGCAGCTCACTTACGACCTGTATGTCCGCAAGGTTTGTGGCAATGGCCAGTTCTCCCTGAATTCCTGCCCCATCACCTTCGAGGCAGGCTGCCAGCCTTCTCCCGCCAGCCTGCACACCGACTTTGACGGCCTGGCCTCCTGTGCTCCCTTCTGCGATACGGAATGTGATTTTGAGGATTTCTGGTTTAACGGCCGCCAGGATGGTTTCGACTGGCTGCTGCGCCAGGGCAGTACGCCAACCTTCGGCACCGGCCCCGCCAGTGATGTCAGTGGAGATGGCAAATACGTTTACCTGGAAACCTCTGGGGAGACCTGCGAGCTTAACAAAACCGCTTACCTGCTTTCCAACTGCATACAGCTGAACAAGATGGGCTCCGACACCTGCCATCTGTCGTTTTACTACCACATGTCCGGCGCCGGAATCGGCACCCTGGCTCTGCAGGCCTCTACCGACGGGGGCTTCTCCTGGGCCACGCTCTGGGAAAAGGCCGGCAACCAGGGTTCTTCCTGGAAGAAAGCTTTCATCGGCCTGGATGCCTATCCCGACGGGCAATCCCTGCAATTGCGGTTTGCAGGAACCGAGATCGGCAGCTCCCGTGGCGACATCGCCCTGGATGAGATCACCTTCTACGGCTCCCAGGACCTGGGCAAGCCGGGCTTTACCTACTTTGCGGACCAGGATAACGACGGTTTCGGCAGCGATAACCAGCCTCTGCTAAGCTGCGCCGGCACGCCACCGGCAGGTTATGCGCCTACAGGCGGGGATTGCAACGACAACAACCCCAATATCAACCCCGCTGCCCCGGAAGTGCCTTGTAACAGTATAGATGAGAATTGCAACGGCAATGCCGATGACCCGGTTCTGCCGCCTCCCACCGTCACCTTTGACACCATCTGCTCCGGCGAGCCGGCCACCGTCTGCGCCAGCCCGGCTTTTGACAATACCTTCATTTTCTGGTATGCTGCTCCGGAAGGAGACGATCTCATCGGCTTCGGGGAATGCTACTCACCGGGCACTACGCTGGCCAATAACGGGCCGGCGCCCATCACCCTGCGGTTTTACGCCGAAGAGTCAGACCTGGTTTGCGTTTCCGGCCAGCGTGCTGAGGCCGTAATAGTGGTAAATCCGCTGCCCAATGTGAGCACCGCCGCTGTTCCGGAGATCTGCGCCGGTGAAACTTTCGACCTGGCCAGCGTAAACATTGAAGATGCCAATTTTACCGGTGGAGAGATCACCTACCACAGCGCCTTGCCGGCCACATCAGCCAATGAGCTGCCGGCCACCCTCGTCAGCCCTCTGGAGCCCACCACCTATTTTTACCAGCTCACCAGCCCGGCCGGCTGTTCGGATGCCGGCAGCATCAACCTGGATGTCACCCCAGGCCCTGCTCTTGACTTTTCCCCCGCAGATTCTTTTTCGCTCTGCCTGGAGAACAGTACCACTTTGAGTGTCCAGGCCAGCGGCGGAAAAACCCCCTATTCCTACCTCTGGAGTACGGGGGCTACCAGCCTGGCCATTCCAGTAACCGCTGGTTCTTCCTCCGCCGGACAGTCGAATTTTTATTCCGTTACGGTTACCGATGACGAAGGCTGCATTTCTGTGGATAGCGCCCGGGTAAACATCACAGCCACCATTGACTCCCTGCGCCGCTCCGTTACCGATGTAAGCAGTTGTGGCGGCAGTGACGGCAGCATCCGCCTGATCCCGCTCGCCGGCATGCCTCCTTTCTCCTACCAGTGGCAGGGCACCAATGGCGTCAGTGGCGACACCAGCGGAATAGCGGATACGCTGCTGCTCAGCGGCCTGCCCCAGGGTTCCTACCGGGTTACGGTTACTGACAATTCGGAGGAGGCCTGCACCCTCGTGCTGCGCTCGGTCATCATTAACGGGCCCGGGGCGGTAGTGCAGGGGGTGGATGTGCAGCCTGTACAATGCGCCGGAGCTGCCGATGGCGAGATCTGCCTGGACGTTTTCGGCGGCAGCCCCCAGTACCTCTGGAATACCGGCGCCACAACTTCCTGTATTTCCGGGCTGGCCGGCGCACAGTATGCCGTCACGGTGACGGATGGAGCATGCGAGAGCATCATCGAAGATATCCGCGTTCCCGAGCCCGACAGCCTGAAGCTCCTTACCACCGAGCAGGCCCCTTCCTGCTTTGATGCCGAAGACGGCGCCATTCGAACTTCCGTTTTTGGAGGCAGCCCACCATATACTTACCGCTGGAGTAATTCCCGGACTTCGAAAGACATTAGCAGCCTGGCCGCCGGCAATTATACCCTCACCCTTACCGATGCCCACAATTGCAGCCTGGTGCGCAATATTACGCTGGACGCACCGGCAGTTGTAAGCATTGAGCTGGATTCCCTCCGCGATATGAGCTGCACCGGCAGGGCAGACGGCTTCATCAGGGTAGATCCGCAGGGGGGAACGCCTCCCTTCGAGTATCGATGGAGCAATGGAAGTAATGCCCCAATCATCGTGGGCCTGAGCACAGGCAGCTATCAGGTAACGGCCACAGACTTCAATGGCTGCCAGGCTTCCCGCTCCTTTGTCATTGAAGAACCGGAACCGGTATCCCTTTCTCTGGTTTCCCTTACCGAGCCCGAATGCGTGGGCGATAAGAACGGGCGCATTGAAGTGGCCGCTTCGGGTGGCACACCCGGCTACCAGTACAACTGGAACATCCCCGGCACAGGCAATGTGCAGAACAACCTGCCGGTAGGTACTTATCTGGCCACAGCCACCGATGCCAACAACTGCCCGGCCGACAGCCTGGAAATAACACTCGATGCCTTTTCGGAACTCGAGCTCAATATCGCCATAGATGCGCCGGATTGTATCGGGCAGGGTGGCGGAAGCATCAGCCTGCAGCCCGAAGGCACGGCTCCATTCTCCTATCAGTGGGCCCGAGGCGATACTACGGCCTCCATCTCTGGTGTGGCCGTAGGTGAATACCCGGTCCGAATAGAAGATGGCGAGGGCTGCCTGTTCGATACCACCATCTTGGTAGAGGCGCCGCAGGTATTTGACGCCAACCTCTCGGTGGTGCAGCCCAGCTGTTTCCGCAGCGGCGATGGCCTGATAGACATCGACCTGACCCAGTCGGGTACGCCTCCGTTCGAATACGGCTGGAGCGATGGGGGAAGCGGCGCCCTGCGGGCCGGCCGCGCCGAGCA
>CAYVVK010000279.1:0-2387 GCA_964454855.1 uncultured Phaeodactylibacter sp.
GTCCGCCGGCTCATCGAAAGTGGAGGCGACTACTTCGGCGTTCACACTGCGCTTCATGTCGGTCACTTCCTCCGGGCGCTCATCGATCAGCAGTACGATCATGTAGCATTCGGGGTGGTTTTTGGCAATGGCGTTGGCGATGTCCTTGAGCAAAAAGGTTTTACCCGTTTTAGGCTGGGCTACAATCAGGCCGCGCTGTCCTTTTCCAATAGGCGTGAAGAGGTCGATCATTCGTGTACCGAGGTCTTTTCCGGTAGGAGAGGAAGTGAGCCTGAATTTATCGTGCGGGAACAGTGGGGTCAGGTAGTCAAAAGGCACCCGGTCGCGGATATCCTGTGGGTCCAGGCCATTGATCTTGGACACGCGCAGGAGCGCGAAGTATTTTTCGCCTTCCTTGGGCGGGCGGATAGCGCCGCGGACGGTGTCGCCGGTACGCAGGCCAAATAGTTTGATCTGCGAGGGGGAGACGTAGATATCGTCCGGAGAAGTCAGGTAATTATAGTCTGAAGAACGCAGGAAACCATAACCATCGGGCATCATTTCGAGAATGCCTTCGCCCTCGATAATGCCATCCAGCTCGATATCGAAAGTCTCTTCTTTCTCGCTGCCTGAGGCCTGGTGGCGGCCGCTGCCGCCACCTCCGCTCCGGGAGCTGTCGTTGCCGCTGCTACTTCTGCTGCTGCTACTACGGTGGGAGTCCCTGCCTCTGCTGCGGCTGTCTTCGTCGCGACTGTCTTCACGGCTGTCTTTGTAGCTGCTTTGCTCTTCTTCCTCCTCCTCTTCCTCGCTATCGTTCTGAGAGCTGTCAGAAGCTATTTTAACGACGCGACGGTGAGTTTTTCTACGGCTTTTTTTGCCGTTGGAGCTGTCTTCCTGCTGCTCGTCATCGTCGGGTTCTCCTTTATCATCGTCTTGATTCTTTTCTTCTTTCTTTGAGCGCTGTTGACGCCGGCCGGCTTTATGCCCGTTCTTAGAAGTATCGCCGCTATCGCCGTCTTCTTCTTCTTCTTCTTCTTCGGACTCGCCGGATGCTGCCTGATGATCGAGAATTTTGTAGATCAACTCTTGCTTGTTGAGGCGTTTGTAGCCTTTCAGGCCGAGTTGTTCTGCCAGTTCTCTTAATTCAGGCACAAGCATGTAGTTCAACTGTGATATATCCAACATAATATACTTGTGTTACTAATAGATTAGAATAGTGTTCTTGAAATTCAACTGAAATGTTCAGAAATATTGCGGAAAAAAATGTGGGAATTCGTGAAATTTCAAACTGAAAAAGCCTCTAATAACTTTACCCTTGTGACCCGACAACCCTTTTTAATATATTAAAAGTGGGAAATAGCAGGATAGTGATAGAAACATCTTAAAGGTCCAGATGTTGATACCTGAGGCGCTTAATGGTGTGCCATTACGCTTTCGTGCAACAAAAATACATTTATTTTTTCAATTCAAATAGTATCTTTGCAAAAAATGTAACCAAAAGTTTTTCCAATAGTTCAATTCCCAACCGCTTTTCTCAAACATAAGTAACCTACATTGCTATTATGCTCGAACTGACCGTTATCCGCGAGAATAAAGAACGATTAAAAGAGGGCCTCAGGATCCGTAATTTTCCGGAGGATGAGCTGCAGTTGGTCGATCAGGTCATCGAACTGGATGATACCCGCAAAAAAGCCAAAACCGAACTCGATAGTATTCTGGCGGATAGAAACCGGCTCTCAAAATCTATAGGAGAACTCTTCAAGCAGGGCAAACGCGACGAAGCGGAGGCCATGCGTGCTGAAGTGGCGGGCCTGAAAGGCCGCGCCTCAAGCCTGGAAGAAAGCCTGAAAGCCGCCAGGGAAGAGCTGGACGAACTGCTGTATAAGATACCCAATATCCCTCACCCATCTGTCCCTGCCGGCAGTACCGACGAGGACAATGAGGTGTACCAGGCCTGGCAGGAGGAGTTGCCCAAGATGGGGGCCGATGCTCTGCCGCACTGGGAACTGGCCCAGAAATACGATGTTTTTGACCTGGAGCTGGGCACCAAGATCACGGGTTCCGGCTTTCCGGTATATAAAGGTAAAGGAGCACGCCTGCAAAGAGCACTGATCTCCTTCTTCCTGGATGAGGCGATACGCGCCGGCTACCAGGAGGCCATTCCTCCGCTTCTGGTCAATGAAGATACGGCGCGGGCTACCGGACAGCTTCCCGATAAGGAGGGGCAAATGTACTATGTGGAGCGCGATAATCTTTACCTCATACCTACAGCGGAAGTGCCCCTCACCAATATCTATCGCGATGTCATCCTCGAGGAAAAGGATTTCCCCATAAAAGTGACAGGCTATACTCCTTGCTTCCGAAGGGAGGCAGGCTCCTATGGCGCTCACGTGCGCGGCCTGAACCGG
>CAYVVK010000279.1:2397-8223 GCA_964454855.1 uncultured Phaeodactylibacter sp.
TGAACCGGGTGCACCAGTTCGATAAGGTGGAGATCGTGCAGATCCAGCATCCCGATAAGTCTTACGAGGCCCTGGAGGGTATGCTGGCCCATGTGGAGGGCGTATTGCAAAAACTGGAACTGCCCTATCGCATCCTGCGGCTTTGCGGAGGAGACCTGGGCTTCACAGCTGCCCTGACCTTCGACTTCGAAGTGTATTCTGCCGCTCAGGAGCGCTGGCTGGAGGTGAGTTCTGTGTCCAATTTCGAAACCTTCCAGAGCAACCGCCTGAAACTTCGCTTCCGCGATGGCAAAACGACCCGCCTGGCGCACACCCTCAACGGAAGCGCCCTGGCCCTGGCGCGCATCTTTGCCGCTTTGCTGGAGAACAACCAAAGCCCGGATGGAATTGTTATTCCAAAGGCTTTGCGTGGCTATACCGGCTTTGAAATTATTGATTAAAAAGAAACCTTTAGGTTGAAATGGGCTATTACGGATATTTTATCGTGGCTGGTATCCTGTCCCTGGTGGGGATGGTGATCAGCCAGCGGCTGAAGAGTAAATTTAAAAGGTACAGCTCTGTAGGGCTGCGTTCCGGCCTGACGGGTAAGGAAGTGGCGGAGCACATGCTGCAACACTTTGGCATCCGGGACGTCAAGGTAGTGGAAGGACAGGGATTTCTGACCGACCATTACAATCCCGCTACCAAGACCATCAGCCTGAGTGCCAACGTTTACCACGGAGTGAGCGTGGCTTCTGCAGCAGTAGCAGCACACGAATGCGGCCATGCCGTACAGCATGACAAGTCGTACAGCATGTTGCAGTTTCGTTCGGCACTGGTGCCCATCGTGCAGGTATCCGCCATGGCGCAGCAGTGGCTGCTCCTTATTGCTTTCATGACCTTGTCTTCCTTTCCTCAGCTTATGCTGCTGACCATTGCGGCTTTCGCAGTGACCACCCTGTTCAGTTTCGTTACTCTGCCGGTGGAGTTTGACGCCAGCCGGCGGGCGCTGGTATGGCTGGATGACAGCAGAGTAGCCCAGGGAGGAGAGTACGAAGGGGCAAAGGATGCCCTTTGGTGGGCGGCCATGACCTATGTTTCAGCCGCGCTGTCAGCACTGGTCATGCTACTGTATCTGGTATTGCAATATGCCGGCTCCAACAGATAGATAGAGGCGGCATTCGGCCCGCCGGGGAAAATGCAGGGAAGAATCTCCTTTCCTTTCCTTTCCTTTTCTTTGGGAAAAACAGGCCAATTAGCTTAATTTTAAGGGGCTAACCCAAAAGTAATCAAACTGACCTATGACAGAAGAAGATGTAAGAATGTATATCGAAGAGGCTAAAGAGGCTATGGACAACGCTATTGACCACCTCCAGAAAGAGTTGGCCACCATCAGAGCGGGAAAGGCCTCGCCGAGCATGCTCAACGGCATAATGGTGCCTTACTACGGCTCGCCCACCCCGCTGAACCAGATTGCCAATGTAGGCACCTCCGACTCCAAAACCATCGTCATTCAGCCCTGGGAAAAATCCATGGTGGCCCCCATCGAAAAGGCTATCTTCGAAGCCAACCTCGGGGTAACGCCGCAGAACGACGGCGAAGTAGTGCGCATCAATATTCCGCCGCTTACCGAAGAGCGCAGGAAAGAACTGGTGAAACGCGCTAAATCACTCGGGGAAGACGCCAAAGTGAGCATTCGCAACGCCCGGCGCGAAGCAATGGAGGAGATTAAAAAAGCCGTGAAAGAAGGCTACCCCGAAGATGCAGGTAAACGCAAGGAGGACAAAATCCAGGAATTGACCAACCAATACGGCGAGAAAGTGGATAAGCTCATCGAGAATAAGGAAGAAGATATCATGACAATATAGGGCCAGGGGCTTAATTATCCTTCTTCAAAGTTGTCTACTTCTCAAAATAAGTTTACCTTTGTCGGGCTTTTGAAAAAGGGCAACTTTAATTGAAGGAATAGAAAAAGCGTCTATAATGAAACGGACATTTCAACCCTCTAGGAGGAAGCGTAAAAATAAGCACGGATTTCGCTCTCGCATGAGCAGCAAGGAAGGGCGTAAAGTATTGTCACGCCGCCGCAAGAAGGGCCGCCATAAGCTCACGGTATCTGACGAAAAGCGTCTCAAGTAGGAAAAATAATATAAGCTTACCGCAAAAAAGAAGGTGAAGTAAGGGCAAATGCCGCTCTTACTTCACCTTCTTTTTTGCTTTTACTGCACATTATCTCCCCTCAGCCGGCGGTAATGTTTTCTGGCTTCCACCGCGAAGGTGCTGCCGGAATAGTCGATAAAGAGCGTTTCATAAAGCGCCATGGCCTTTTCCTGGTTACCAAGCTGGTTTTCATAAAGTTGTGCCAGCTCATAAATGGCATTGTCGGCGCGTATCTCTTCCGGATGGTTATCGATGATGGCCTGCAGCAGGCCGGCGGCCTTTTCGTAATCCCTTTTCTTTTTGGATATCCTGGCTTCCAGGTAAAGCACATCATCTTTCAGGGAATGCTTGGGAAACTGCTGCTCGAGGGTATCCAGCTTCAGGAAAGCATCTTCGAAGCGGTTCTGGAAAACCAGCAGTTCGGCATCGGCGTAGAGTTGAAGGGCGGTAGCGGAGGTGTCGAGCCCCAGGTTGTCCATGATGAAGACGGACAGGTCGAGGGCGTCATTGGCGATCAGTTTGGAAGTCGAAGCTTTCAGCACATCGAACTGCGCCTGTGCCCACTGAAAATCACCGGCGAAATAAGACAGCTTGGCGTTTCGGAAGCGGGCTTCGTGGCCCAGGAGGTCTTCCTTGAAGGCCTTATCCACCTGGGAGTACAGCAGGGTCGCTTCCCAGATCTCCCCGTCCATAAGGTAGTAGTCGGCCAGGTTGATCTTCCCATAAGCCTGAATAGTGGGGTGCACATTAGGGTATTCGATCATTTCGCTGAGCAGCTGTATGGCCTTATCCAGGTCGTTGATATAGAGGGCTTCCAATTCCGCCAGCTCGAGAATAATGTTGGCCGTGACTTTGGAGCGGCCGAATTCATTGAGGAAAGACTCATACTCATTTTCCAGCTGTCGCAGCTCGGCCATGCTGTAATCGTAGCCCTCCACCAGTTGGCGGCGTTTGCACCGCAGCGATTCTCGTTTGGCATCCAGGTAGTAGGTAGAATTGGCCCCTTTCTCTTCGAGGATGTAATTGTAGGCCATGATGGCCGCCTCATAGGCCTTGTCATTGGCGGCAATCTCCGCCAGGCGGAATACGCGGCCGCCGTTTTCCCGCAGCCGGCGGTCGAGAGCGCGTACCTGCCGGAAGGCACTCTTGTAGTCTTTCTGCTGAATGAACACCCAGCTCAGCATTTCGGGGTAAAAAATAGCGTTGGGCTCTTCCTGTATGCGGGCGTACAGCTGGGCCTGCAGCTCACGGTAATCCTCTTCGAGCAGGAAGCGCTGGAAGATCGATTTGACGCTATTGATGCGGCCCGGGTTAGCCTCTATGCTATTGAGGTAGCTTTCCACCATTTTTTTGGTGTCGCCCTTGCGGCGGTAGAGCTCCCCCAGGTTGTAAGCAAAGATCTGTTCGTCCTTCAACAGCTCGGCCCCTTTCTCATAGGTTTTTATGGCAAAGTCGTATTTGGTAAGCGACATGAAGGAGTTGGCCAGCTTGGTGATGGCAAACTGGTCTCTGGGCAATTCCTCAACGGCCTTTCGGTACTGTTCCTCTGCTTTTTCGTCGAGCACCTGCCTTTCGTAAAGCTTGCCGTAGGTAACGTAAAGTTGTACGTTTCCGGGGTCGCGGCGGATCTGCTTTTTAATGACCTTCTCGCATTCGTCAAAATTTTCCATGGCCAGGAGGGATTCCACGTAGCGGTCGAAGTAAAAATCATTAAAGTTGCTTTGCTGGTAGAGTTTTTCGTACAATACGGCTGCTTTTTCGAATTCGCCATCCCGGTAGTATTGCTGGGCAAGGCGGGCATCCTGGGCAAACACGGAAAAAGAAAGAAGTAAGGCGGTTATCAGAAGAAGGCTCCTCATTATTATCACTATTGAGTTTTTGTATTCGATCGGGTAGTCATTCTCACTCTAGTTAAGAACGTTGAACCCTTTCAAAAGTTGCTCATATACAAAGGAAGAACGGCTAATGTCAACTGATGTGACATTAGCCGTTCTTTTAGTGGTATGTTTCAGGTAGCAGGGCCGGTTTTACTCAAGCCTGAACTTCACCGGCAGGTTGAACTGCACCCGTACGGCGCGGCCGCGCTGCTTGCCGGGTATCCACTGGATACCTTCTTTGTTCATCAGTTCGACTACCCGGAGGGCCTCCTGGCCACACTGGGCACCGATGTCCCTGACCACTTTGGCGTCCTGGATGGAACCGTCCTTTTCTACAACGAACTGGACCACGACAGTGCCTTCTACACCGTTCTCACGGGCGATGGCCGGATAGTTGATGTTCTTGTAGATGAACTCCAGCATCTTCTTGTCGGCACATTGTTTCCTTTCGTCTTTGGTCGGAAGGTCCTCACAACCCGGGAACCGAGGCATATCTTCTACCACTTTGAAGATCTCCTCTACTTCGGGTTCGGGGGGAGGGGGTGGCGGCGGCGGCGGCGGTGGCGGAGCGTCATCTACTACGGGAGCTTCGACGATCGACTGATCGTCAACCGACTGGTCGACAAATTCTACTTCTTCTTCCTCCAGGATCTCCTCATCGGGCACCTCTTCAATTACGGGAGGTGGGGGAGGAGGGGGAGGGGGTGGCGGTTCAGCGGTACGAGGTGGTTCGATCTCGATCTCTTCATCGAACTCCAGAGCATCGTCCGGAATGTAGACCTCTTCCTCGTATTGGGTCCAGCTGAATGCCAGTATCGTTAGGCCTAAAGCCAGGGCAAGGCCGAGGTTGAAGAACGTCCCACTGTAGCGGAAAACATCAGCCCAGGGGTACTTCGCTCTCGCCTCGATCAGCGAATCACCAGACTGGCCAGCCTGTTCTTGGGGCCCACTTTTGGAGCGTTGGGCGTATACCGTCCTCATCACAACGATGATGGCAATGATGCCTACGACGATGGCCGCCACGAGCCCGGCGAGTGTTCCTCCGGTTATTGACAAATCCATACTGACAAGGTTTTATTTATTCAAAAAAATTTATGGCAAATACACTTAGTATCTTTTTCAAATTGGCTCTTTTACTGGTATAGATGCAGGCTGTATGGTTTTTGGTGTGCGAGGGAAGAAAAAATTTTAAAAAAATTTCAACTCACCATCTTTTCGTAGGCTTCAGCGTCCATCAGCTCATCCAATTCACCGGGATCGCTCATCTTGATCTTGACGATCCATCCTTCTCCGTAGGGGTCGCTGTTGACCAGCGTAGGGTCATCTCCTTCCGATTCGTCCAGTTTGGGGTTGAATTCAAGGATCTTCCCGGAGACAGGCATGTAGAGGTCGGAAGTGGTTTTCACGGCTTCTACCGTGCCAAAAACTTCGTCTTTTTCCAGCGTTTCTCCCACGCTTTCCACTTCCACATAGACCAGCTCGTCCAGCTCGCTCTGGGCGAAGTCCGTGATACCAACATAAGCGGTTCCATCCTCCTCGGCACGGACCCACTCGTGTTCTTCTGTATATTTCAGGTTATCAGGAAAATTCATTTTTCGGTTTGTTTCGAGTCAGAAATTCTGATGTGCTGCCCAAAAATAATGGAAATTTGGACGACAAAGGCCTTATTTGCACAGGAAATTTTTTGTTGTGGCCGAAAAAAGCAAATATGAGCCCTCCCGGATTTTTTATCCAGGCTCAACCCTTAGCGACGCGCGTTTAATAACTGTCGGCTTTCTAGGAGTGCTTTTTCCTTTATCCTGCGTTGAGG
>CAYVVK010000280.1:0-2779 GCA_964454855.1 uncultured Phaeodactylibacter sp.
TCTTCATTCTTTTTGAGAGCGCCGATGGTGGCATTGCCTCCAATGGAGACCCCAATGGCGCTGCCTACTCCTGCCAGGCCTACCATGAGGCCTAATCCGATATATGCGAGAACGATTCCTGCTTCCATATCTGTTTTTATTATTTCTATTAGCTTGTCAATTTAAAGGTTTTAAGCCTCGCCGGAATTTTTGGCAAATGGTTTATAGGGCTTCCCTCCTCCGGTAAAGCCCGCGCTCTTGTAAAACTCCACGAAGGTCAGGCGCAGGGGGTGCACGAAGGAGCCCAAGGCGGAGATCAGGAGGTTGGCCCCATGGCCAATGATGAGGAACAGCACAAAAAGTACCGGCCCGATATAAGGTATACTGTCCCTGATCTGCAGGGAAATATCATTGACCACAAAGCCCAGTATGGCGCTGGAGATGCCCAGCGCAAACAGGCGGATATAGCTCAGCAGGTCGCCGAAGAACCCGGTGATGCCGTAGAGCTCCCAAATGCCTTTACCCAGGCGCCCGAAAAAGCCTGCCTGGGGATCGTTGAAAAACAGAATGAGCGCCACTCCTGCCCAGGCGGTATAGGTGGACACACTGCCCAGCAACTTCACCATCCCGATATCCAGCAGGCTAACCAGCAGAATGACCCAGCCGAAAGTAGCTATCGCGTAGGCGAAACCAAACTGACGTATCCGGTTGAAAGCCTGCAGGAACAGCCCGAAGAGGATCTGCACCATGCCCAGGATGAGCGCCAGCTGAAAGGCCTGGTCGCTGTTGAGCATAAACCGGCGGATGGCGCCAAGGTTAGCGTATTGGTCTTCCAACAGGTTGAGCCCGAAAAAGGTACCCGTCAGAGCACCGAAGATGATAGTGGCCATGCCGAGGTACTGCGCCAGCGAAAGTATGGGTTTGAGCTTTTCTCCGGCGCGAAGCTTATAGAGCGTGGCCCCCAGCAGGACGACCAGCCCGTAGCCGGCATCGCCCAGGCAAAAGCCAAAGAACATCATAAAGAAAGGCGCAAAGAAAGGCGTCAGGTCCAGCTCGCCGTAGGCGGGCAGGGCAAACAATTTGCCAATAGGTTCGAACAGGCGCGAAAAACGGGTGTTTTTCAGCAGGACGGGTGGTTTGTCCTCCGGCTTGGGCCTCTCCGCGAAGAACAGGATGTTGTTCTGCTCGCACAAGTCCACCAGCTTCTCTTCGCGGTGCATGGGCACGAAACCTTCCAGGATCATCACATTGCCCTCCACCTCTTTTTGGGTGTTTTCCACCACCGACACCAGCTGAATGCTCTTCTCCACCTCCGCCAGCGCTTTTTCCAGTATGGGCTGGGCCATCAGGGTATAATTATCGAGCTTATCATCTATGGCCTCAATCTGTTTTTTCAGCTTCCTGGCTTCCTCCTGCAGCCCGCTCAGGCTCGTTTTGGGCGGTGGAACTTCTTCGGCATCAAGCGATACTTCCTCTTCCCGGGGGGTGATAGCCACGAAGTAAACATCCGGGCCGGCCTTACTAATGACCTTCAGCGGATACTGCCCTTCCCATTCCGGCTTGTACTTTCTTGCCGGGCAGGTAAAAAACCGGACTTTCAGCCCCCCCTCCTCCAGTTTCTCCAGCATATCGGTAGAAAAATCACCCCAGGGCCTCAGGAAGCCGATCTCTTTTTCCAGGGCGTTCCGTTGCTGCTGCAGGAGCTCCTGCCGGTCGGTGAGCTCCCGAAAAGTACTTACGATGGCCAGGCCGCTTTCTTCTTCCAGTCCGGTGCCCTCTCGTTCCTCTACGATGCGGTGCCGCAGGGCAGACAGGGTATCCCGGATCTCCTTATGGAGCTGTACCCGGTGTACCAATTCCTCCGAAGGCTCGCCTTCCTGCTGCTTTACGTGGAGCACACCAAGGCCCCTCAGCTCATCCAGAAAACCGATGTAATCCGAATGGTGTACCAGAAAAACGAATTTCTTCATGGGAACGATCATAAGCTTTCTGTTTTTTCCTGTTGCCGTTTCTTGACGATCTTCTGGGCAGACTTGGCGAGGTTCTCTTCATCTTCCAGAAAACGCTTGATCTTTCGTATCGCATCCTCATAATCGGGGATCTGTACTTTTTCGTACAGGTTGACCTTCTGGGTGGCCTTTCTTCGGGCGTGGTCCAGCAGTTCCATTTTCCGGTAAAGGAGCTTTTTCCGGATGGCTATGGTAGCCAACTCTCTGGCCCTGGCTATCCCCGCGGGAAACCAGGCCGGCTGCAGATAAAGGCTGAATTCCACGTGCTCGAAATCCACGCGCTCGAGTTCCGGCACGCTTACTCCTGCTATTTTTTTATCCCGCATGTGGGCCTGCGCAACCTTTACGAGGCCCGGGTCGAACTCCTCCCACAGCTTCGCCATGCCGGATTGTTGTTCCAGCTTTTCGCCAAGCAGGTTTTCCATCTCCTCCCCCTCCTGCCGGGCCTTTTTCACTTCGATGCGCAGCGCCGCCTCTTTATTCTTCAGAATAGGCAGGGCATTACGCCGGATGCGAAGCTGCTTGTTCATCTCCTGCAGGGAGGTCTTGTTATATTGAAATTTTACTGCCATAATTCATTCCTTCATTCCTTCCGGCCAATACTTATCCATCAGTTCCTGCTTGATGCCTACCTCTGCTTTAGAGAAATAGCGGGCTAGCAGTTCCCAGGCGATGTCCAGCATTTTCTCCGTATCGATGTTCACATCGATGGCCAGCAGGCGGAGGGAGTATTCTTTTGCGAACTCCAGTGCCCGCTCGTCGTAATCCGTCAGGTCGAAACCGTTCTCCAG
>CAYVVK010000280.1:2789-3538 GCA_964454855.1 uncultured Phaeodactylibacter sp.
CGGCATAGAGGCGCACGGCAGCATTCATCACCTGCGGATGGTCTTCCCTCGTCTTTTTGCCGATGACCAGCTGCTTGAGGCGCGACAGGCTGCGGAAGGGGTCGACGATGACCTTGCCCACTTCAGTATCGCGGCGCAGAAACAGCTGCCCCTCTGTGATGTAACCGGTGTTATCGGGAATGGCGTGGGTGATATCCCCTCCCGACAAGGTGGTTACCGCCACGATGGTGATCGAGCCACCTTCTTCAAACTGCACGGCCTTTTCGTACAGCTTGGCCAGGTCACTGTACAACGAGCCCGGCATACTATCCTTGGAGGGGATCTGGTCCATGCGGTTGGAGACGATACTCAGCGCATCCGCGTAGAGCGTCATATCGGTGAGCAGCACCAGTACTTTCTCTTTTTTTTCCAGGGCGAAGTATTCGGCGGCGGTCAGTGCCATGTCGGGCACCAGCAGGCGCTCTACCGGCGGGTCTTCGGTGGTATTCACGAAGCTGATGATGCGGTGCAGGGCGCCTGCATTCTCAAACACGTTCTTAAAGTACAGGTAGTCGTCATTGGTCAGCCCGATGCCCCCCAGTATGATCTTGTCGGCCTTTGCCCGCATGGCCACCATGGCCATCACCTGGTTGAAAGGCTGGTCGGGGTCGGCGAAGAAGGGGATTTTCTGGCCGGTCACCAGAGTGTTGTTCAGGTCGATGCCGGCGATGCCCGTGGTGATCAGCTCGGAGGGCTGCTTGCGGCGCACC
>CAYVVK010000280.1:3548-8220 GCA_964454855.1 uncultured Phaeodactylibacter sp.
CCCTCGGCTTCGGGCCCGCCGTCGATGGGCTGGCCGTAGGCATTGAAAAAGCGGCCCGCCAGGGCATCTCCCACTTTGAGGGTGGGCGCCTTGCCCAAGAAGACCACTTCGGCATTCGTAGGAATGCCTTCCGTGCCGGCGAATATCTGCAGGGTGACCATATCATCCATGATCTTCACCACCTGCGCCGCCTTTCCGGCCACCATGGCCAGCTCTTCATAGCCTACGCCGGTGGCCCGCACCGTGCAGGTAGCTTTCGTGATCTGTTCGATCTTGGTGTATATGCGCTGAAAAGCTTGTGTTTCCATCTCAGGCGGTTTTTCTTTCTTCCAGGACTTCCTCCAGTCCATTTTCATACTGCCGGAAATCCGGGGATTCAAATTCCGAATAGTTCATCTGTTTCAGGGTGGCGATCACCCGTTTATAGTAGGGGTTCACCTGTTCATAGGAGTCAAATTCCAGCTCCGTGTGGACTACGCCCAGCACTTTTTCGACCATATATTTCTGTCTTTGGAGCGGGCTGCGGGCGTCTACTTCGTCAAAGGCGTTTTGCTGAAGGATGATCTCATCCACCACTTCGGAACGCCAGAAGGCCAGGTGAGTGTCGATCGACACCCCGTCGTCCCCCAGGATATTGATCTGCTCGGCGGCTTCTTTACCCCGCAGGAGGATATTCTTCAGCTCTTGCACCTTGTCTACCCAATCCGGGGATATCTGTTCCTTCAGGGTCTTTTGCAATTCGGGGTATTCCAGGTACTTGGAATAACTGTCTATAGGGTCGATGGCCGGATAGCGCTTGCTGTCGGCCCGCTGTTGGGAAAGGGCGTAAAAGCAACGGGCCACCTTTTTGGTGGATTCCGTAACCGGTTCCTTCAGGTTGCCACCTGCAGGAGAAACCGTACCGATGAAGGTAATGGAGCCGGTCTGGCCGTTATCCAGGTAGACGATGCCGGCGCGGGCGTAGAAGTTGGAAATAATGGCCGGCAGGTCCATAGGGAAAGCGTCGGGCCCGGGCAGTTCCTCCATGCGGTTCGACATTTCGCGCAGCGCCTGTGCCCAGCGGGAGGTGGAGTCGGCCAGCAACAGTACCTTGAGCCCCATAGAGCGATAGTATTCGGCGATGGCCATGGCGGTATAGACGGAGGCTTCCCGGGCAGCCACCGGCATGTTGGAGGTATTGGCGATGATGGTGGTGCGTTCCATGAGCTTACGGCCGGTCCAGGGGTCCTCCAGTTCAGGGAATTCGGTAAAGAGGTCGACCACCTCGTTGGCGCGCTCTCCGCAGGCGGCCACTACCACGATATCCGCCTCGGCCTGCTTGGAGATGGACTGCTGCATGACGGTCTTGCCGCTGCCAAAGGGCCCGGGGATAAAGCCGGTGCCCCCTTCCACGATGGGGTTGAGGGTATCGATGGTGCGTACGCCGGTTTCCAGCAGCTTAAAGGGGCGCGGTTTGTGCTGATAGGCTTTGACGGCCTTCTTCACCGGCCATTGCTGCACCATGCTTACGGGAAATTCGTTGCCGCGGCCATCTGTGAGGACGGCGATCTTTTCCGTCGCCCGGTAATCGCCCGGCTCGATAAGCCACTGTAAGGTGTACTGCCCTTCCATCTTGAAGGGCACCATTATTTTGTGGGAAATATTGTTTTCGAGCACATCGCCCAGCCAGTAGCCCGCCTTTACTTTATCTCCGGCCTTGGCCAGAGGGCGGAAGCCCCATAGCTCCTCCTTGTCGAAGGCATCGGTATACTCGCCTCTTTCCAGAAATACACCGGTCATGGCATTGAGGTCGTGCATCAGGCCGTCGTAATTCTTGGAGAGGATACCCGGCCCCAGGGTGGCTTCGAGCATGTGCCCTGCGAAGTTCACTTCCATACCGGGCTGCAGGCCGCGCGTGCTTTCGAACACCTGCACGTAGGCTCTGTCTCCCAATACTTTAATGACCTCGGCCATCAGCGGGGTGCCCGAATGTTGAATGAAGCAGATCTCGTTCTGCGCCACCGGGCCATCTACCCGGACGATGACCAGGTTGGCAATGATGCCGCTCACTATTCCTTTTGTATGTTGCAATGTGTCTTTCATGCCAATACCAGGCTTTATGTAAAGTTGAAACTGTCTTCCAGTTCACCGATCAGCTGCCGGATGGCCTGCTGGCCCCTTTCGCCGTCCAGTTGAGTCCAGCGGTGGAGCATCAGCCACTTGAGCAGATAGCCCAGGGCGACTTCCACGGTGAAGTAATGGAAGGTGTTCACTTCGTCGATATAATTCCATTTTATGCGGTCGATGGCCTTTTCCCGTTCCAGGGGCCGCTCCTGTTCCAGGGCGTGCATCAGTTTATCCAGGAATGGTAGTTCGGTACTCAGCCCCAGGTCGCGGGCATGAGAGCGGCGGGCGGCCTGTGTAACCGCATTATCGCCTATGAACTGCCCTTCTGCAGGCTGCTTGAATTCCCGGACGTTCCAGGCGACGATGAAATTCTTCAGCTGGTTCTCGAAAGTGAACCACTGGTGAAGGAAACCATCGGTATGCTCCAGGAGATATTCGTGGCTGAGGCGGGCCAGCTGGTTTTCCCAGCTCATGCCCGGCCAGAGCGGTTCTTCATTTTTATAGGCTTCGTAGAAACGGTTCATGTAGGCGGGCAGCCGGCCGGGCTCTTTGAGGCCTTCTTCCACCTCTTCGCGGGAAAAACGGCCATGGGCTTCCCAGGAAAAGTCTTCTTTTTCAAGGAGCCGCAGCAGGTTGCGGTGGTCAACAGGGAGGAACAGGAACTGAGCCCGTCGGTAGTCATCAGGATGGAGGGATATCCGGAACGCTTCCATCAGTTCCGGAAGAGAGAGCGGCACTTTACTCTGATCCAGGGCCATGTCTGGCAGCCCCGAGATGAGGTAATAATAATTTCGCTTTTGCATCCACTTTTGCTTCATTTCTCTCCGTAGAGTAATGCTTTGGTTCTGGGGCGCAGGTATTCTTTGAAGAAAGCTTCAAAGTCCTTATCCGTAAAGGAGATCAGGTAGCTGCCGTCGGCCGGTCCGATCCGAAAGCCCTTCTCGAGCCGGTTATCGAAGGTGACCTGCAGCGATCCATTCAGTATTTCCCGGGCCTTTTCATCAAAATAACGGCCCAGGGCTTCTTCTTCCTTTTCGGGTAGTAACAAGGCCAGCCCTCCCCGGGAATCCTGGCCGGGGTTCCAGTTGCGAATGAGGGTTTCGATGATACTCTTCAGGAAGCGCTCGTCAGAAAAGGCTTCCTGTAGGGGTTCCGAAATGGCCTTGGTGACGATGATATGGCTGACCCTCTGTTTGAGGGCGTTCATAGCCTGGCTGGCAGACAGGCGAAGTTCGGAAGCTACGTTGCGCTTTAGCTCTTCGGCTTCATCCTGCGCCTGTTGCCGTATTTCCCCGGCCTCCTTTTCTGCTTCTTCCACAATGCGTGCTGCTTTTCGCTCGGCATCTCTCACCATGGTATTGGCCACTTCCTGGCCCTTGGCCACCCCTTCGGTATATACTTTGTCCAGTAATTCCTGGAGTTTCTGTTCCATAGTTTATCGACAATTTCTTCTGGAATATGGTTCAGCAGCCCTAAAAGTAATTTTTCCCGGGCTCACTACAGATGACTTTAGTAGCACCGGGGGGTGATACTCGTCATCGCATTATTTCATCAAGGGCCTTAAATTATAGCAAAATGCATCTTCTTGATCCCTAATGAGGCCAAAAGATAGTAAAGATCAGGGAATTATTACCTGCGTTCGAACCCGAACCGGTGTAGAGTGAACCCATAAGGCCCTATTTTTCACATTTCAATCCCTATGCCTATGAAAAAGATACTGGTCCCGACCGATTTTTCTAAAAATGCGATGAATGCATTCACTTACGCCAGAGAACTGGCCTGCAAGATTGACGGCCAGATCACTCTCCTCCATACTTTCCAGGTTCCCCAGCGGTCAGACATGCTGGTTTCCATGGACCGTGTATTGCGCAAGCAGGCGGAAAAGGAAATGGCGGGCCTGCTGGCAAAAAGCCCGAAAGATATTCCCCTGGAAACCAGGATCATTAAAGGCGATGCCGTAACCCTTATTGCAGATATAGCGAATCATGAACAATTCAGCCTCATTGTAATGGGCACCAAGGGAGCCAGCGGCCTGAGGGAAGTGTTCATCGGAAGTACTACCGGAGGGGTCATGCGGCATACCAATGTTCCCATTCTGGCCATTCCGGAAAATTTCACCCCCCGGCCCATAAAAAACATTGCCATTGCCCTGGCCAATATGAAACTTTCCGGCGAACAGGTGATCGCCCCTGTAGAAATGCTCACCGAAAAATTTGGCGCCAGGTTGCACATCTTCCATAGCGTAGGCGAAGAGGAGGAATCCAACAAATCAGAACTGATGGAAACCGTCGGGTGGCTGGAGGGCCTGCCCCACACCCTCCATATCGAACAGGAAAAAAGCAGCCTGCACGACAGCCTTACTTCCTTTGTGGAATCGGTAGATGCGGATATGCTCTGCCTGGTGCGCCGCAAACACGGTTATATCGGCTTCTTCGAGCGGCTGTTCAAGGCCAGTAATACCCTTACGGAGGTGTTCCACACCGAGGTGCCGCTGCTGGTGTTGCATAGTGAGTGAGGGGAAGTGGGAAGTCGGAAGTCGGAAGTCGGAAGTCGGAAGTGGGAAGTG
>CAYVVK010000281.1:0-8176 GCA_964454855.1 uncultured Phaeodactylibacter sp.
CCACAAAAATAAGGCTCCCCGACTTTTCACAAATCTTGGGTTGTCAGACTATAAAAAACCAGAGGAAGAAAATTTTGATGAAGGAAATTCAGGGGTAAATAAAGCCCCTGCTTTGGAGACATTAAAAGGCTCTGAACTTAAAGATGATGATGAAGAAATAAACGTTCGACCTGATGAAAGAAAGCTCGAAAGTTCTCCATCTGATAAAGAAGAAAGAGCATCTTCTGAAGACCCCATCAATCAATCCACCAAAAATGTAGAGAGAACTGTTTCAAGCCCTGAACCTAAACAACAAAAAGTGGTAGCCTTCAAAATAGGCGATAAGAGTGTATATTTCGAACCCCATCAACCATCGGAAAGCGTTTCTGAAGAAGAGCAAAACAGTAAACAAGAGGTTCGCCATCAAATAGGCTATGTCCCAAACTGTCAGTTTGAGCAACTGGATCGTCCTTTGTTTTTTCCAATAGTAAAAATGCCTTCTGAAGGCAGCCTCGTCCGATACCCTGGCCACGGAAGGAAGAAAAACAAGGGTATTTCTGAGGATTGGTTTCATGGTGACTTATTAAAGGATTTTACGATCAAGATCAAACGTAATTTCGCCCTGCACTTTGAGGGAGCAAGTAACGATTATGAACCAGATTTCACATTTGTCGACCCGAGATTTCATTTGTTCGTCGATATTGAGATTGATGAGCCTTATAGTGGTCTAAGCCGTAATCCTATGCACTTCGAAGGATCTTATGACATAGACCGAGACCAGTACTTCAACCGAAGCGGTTGGGTTGTCATTCGTTTAGCCGAAGAACAAGTCGTGAAACAGCCTGGTGCCTGCTGTCATTATATTGCCAAAGTGATCAATAGCTTAATCCCTGAATACACCTACGCTGAAGATCAAGCCGAATCTCTTGAAAAAGTGAAACAGTGGACTTATGATGAAGCTCTACAAATGGCCGCTGATAATTACCGAGAATCCTATCTTGGAGTTGAGTTTGAACGAATAGAGGAGGGACATCAATTCATAGAAGCCGAGAAGCAAAGTAACAAAGAGCAATTCATTGAGCAAGGAGGAATATTAGCTGTTGAGCTGAGAGATACCGTTGTTCAATCGGAAGAGGAAGAAAAAGTTAAAAAGCAGCTGGAGAAACTACTCTCCAAGGAAAATGCAACATATGTTACCTTCAAGTATTTAGATTATCAACCTTTAGTTCAGGCTCTTTCCATTGACCAGGTTCGTACTACCTGGCAACTTCAAGCTTATGATTTCATTGCAAATACCGAGCGTATTTTTGACTTGAGTAAAATAACACAGCTCAGAGAAGTCAAGGAGCCATTTCTTTTTTCGGGAGAAGCACTAACAGGGAATCAGTTCAGAGAGCAAATTGAAATGGCCAATGATAATCAATTATATGCCCAGATCCGATATCGGAAATACTCCGGTGAGGTATCGTTTAGAACCATAAGCCATTTTCAACGACAATTGATCCCCAATTCAGATGAATGGTGGTATTCCTCCAATCTTTATGTTAGAGCTTATTGCCACCTAAGGAAAGAAGAAAGAACGTTTAAGTTTGAAAGAATAAGGGAGATGCGGGTGTTGAATCATAGTTATGATTAAAGAGCAGGTTTTCTTATTAGCGAGATTTACAATTTCTGAGGATTAATGATTATTGGAAATCAGTAATTCCCTTAAGATCAAGCCAAAATATAGTTCCATGGTCCATCATGTGAAAATTGGATTAGTACAAAGAATGACAGCAAAAGCATTGAAGGCGAAAGGGTGAAACCAGTTCTTGGTTCTGAACTGAACTAATCATATACCTTAGGGTCCAACCGATACCGCCCCACCCCAGTATCCATCCAAACCGAGCCATAGCGCTCCTCATCCTCGGCGGCATCCTCCGGGGTATCGTAGTAAACCGGGAATTTCTGATCCCCTCTCAGTTTGACTTTACTACTTTTTATACTTGACAAAAAGGGACTTTCCCAGTAAAATCAGGGGTTTTCGAGGCTCTGAGAAGTAATTACCGATAACTACCTCAATAAACCTTATGGGTATTTCCATGATTTTAAGTACATCATAGTTGAAAACCCTTGGTTTTAGGGAGTTTATTCAGGTCTTTGCCTGAAGAAAAGTAGTAAAGTCCAACTCAGGTATTTGGCGTAAATATCCATCTCTGGAAATAATTCGTGGAGTTTTTGGACTTCCTCCAGGGTCAGGAATAAGGGTTCGTTCATGATGAAAATTTGTCTTGCTGGCATGGCTGATAATTTTTAGGGGTAGAGGAAACACTCCCCTACCCCAGGATTTCGTCAAATTATTTCAACCTCCCCCACGTAGGGTTTACCGAAGAAAGCCGGTTTACTGGCGAGGTGCTTACAGGCATAGGCCAGCAAGCGGTGGAGGATGTCGGCTTCATCCAGCGGTTCTTTGTCCTCTGCCGCGGAATGCGCCACCGCCTCTTCCAGGAAAGCATTCAGTTTTTCCTCTAATTTTTCCGGTAACCCGAGTAATTCCAGAAATTCCGCTTCGTCGGGTTCCTCTTTGAAGGCTTCCCTTTCTTCCAGTAGTTCCAGGACGTTTTCCCGGAATTCAATAAAGGCTTGCTTGAAAATTCCCTGAATTTCTTCGGCAAAGGTGCCCGCTTCCAGGGATTCGCCCTCCCCTGCCATGCGGTGGCAGGCATCGAGGACGTGCATTTCGCAGAATTCACTGACGGATTGCCCGTTGCGTTCGGCAAATCCGGCGATTTTTACTTTGGAAGCCGGGCTGACCTTAAAGGATACCGCCACTTTCGGGGCTTTTTCGGCAGAATTCGTCAAATTTTCTGATTTCATAGCTTTATAGGTTTTTGAATAATTGATTCAGATGAACTTCAATTGCCTCCTGTTGGATCTTGCTAGTCCTGATAAGAGGTTCTTTGCGGGTGGCTGCTACTCCTTCAGGAGGCTGGGAGGCGAGCGCCGGGAATTTCAAGTTTTTTTCACTTGCTGTTCTTTGATCTGCCGGACCAAAGCCGTGTAGTGCTCTACCCAGGCTCTGTTGTTTGCTATGGCATTCAGGGTGCGTTTCGGAGTTTTACGGCCAGCGCGGTCGTTGGCGAGCTTCTTTTGCAAGTGGGAGGCGTAGCGCTTTTTGTACATGCGTAAACGAAGGTTTACCCGCCAAAGGGCTAGCTTGTCGTCCTGTGTAGCGCCCTGCTGTTCGTGTGCACTAAAGGGGGCACACTTACCGGCGCTGGCCGTTATGCTTTTCCCGCACTTCCATTGAGTGGGGTTTCGAGTAATTCATCCAATAATTCGTCGTATTCGTTTGGAGCGGGAGGTTTTTCTTCCTGTTCTGATGGGGGTGTATCGTCTTTGTCTTTTTCAGGGATCTGCATGAAGGCGCCTTCTCCGGTGGGGAGGGCTTCCAGAGGAGGAAGGCTTTTCAATTGCCGGCGAATCCAGTTTTGGGGGTATCTCGTTAAAAAGGTCAGGATCAAAGTGAAAAAATCCCGGAAAACGGAGGAGGTGAACCATTCGGCTCTGACGTAAACCAGTGGTCCCACTTGGGCTTCCCGCTCAAGCTGCGTAAGGGCTCCGCCCAACTCCGCTAGAGAGCGGGATAAACTTCTCACCCGCCGTGAAACCAAAAAGCCCCGGCATATGTCGAGGCTTTTGTGGCCCCACTTGCCTGCCCGCCAAAGTCCAAAACGAAGGCGGGGGCTTCCCGCTCAAGCTCCGTAAGGGCCTTCGCCCGACTCCGCTAGAGAGCGGGATAAACTTCTCACCCGGCGTGAAACCAAAAAGCCCCGGCATGTGCCGAGGCTTTTGTGGTCCCACTTGGGCTCGAACCAAGGACCTACTGATTCACCTTCCATTGCTTTCGCAGTGGGGTAGGACTATATCACCACCATAGCGTGTCTTGCCTTAGGTGGGGGGCGTTCGTGGAGGGCTTATTGGGAGGCTATCCTCACCCTCTAGTCTCTGCACCTTCCCGGTTACGATAGTAGCCTTTCACCGGGCTTGGCTCAGGATTGCCAGCCTTGACAATGAATGTTCAGGTTAAGGTTTCCCTGAATTAACCCCCTTCTCATCTCGCCGTTTCCGACGGGAGGCACCATCGATGATCTTTTGAACATTTTTCCGGACAATTTGGCTTCACATATAACGCAAACTTTTGCTTTCATCAATGAAAAATTCAAAAAACCACCCTTGATGAGTCAGTTGCTCTAACCAGCTGAGCTATGGGACCAATCACTCCACTTTAGGAGCGTCCGCAAAGATATGCAATAATGCGGGCATTTGCAAGGCGGCTGCCGGCAAAAAGGCCAAGGGAAGGAGGTGTTGTTTTCCTGAAAAATTTGTCCCAACTTGTGGGTGCATCAAAAGCTTACGCCATGCCAAATATCCTGCAGTTTAAGATCACCCTCCGGGGCGGCAAACCGCCCATCTGGCGGCGATTTCAGGTAACGGACGATTACCGGCTCGACCGCTTCCACCAGGTAATACAGATCGTGATGGGCTGGTGGAACGCCCACCTCCATGAGTTCGATATCTTCGGGCAGCGGTACGGCATGCATATGCCGCATATTATGGATAGCTTCGACGAAGGAGAGGACGAAACCAAATACCACCTCAAGGACTTCAAACTGAAGGCCGGCGAAAAAATGGACTACCTCTACGACTTCGGCGATAGCTGGGAACACCAGCTCTTGGTGGAGGAAGTTTCTCCGGGCACACTCAATGCCCCCATGTGCCTCAAAGGCAAAGGCGCCTGCCCACCTGAAGACTGTGGCGGCATCTGGGGTTACCAGGAGGTCATGGAGGCCGTGAAAGACCCCAGGCACCCAGAGCATGAGGAAATGATGGAATGGCTGCCGGAAGATTTCGACCCCACTCACTTCAATATCGAAAGCATCAATGAAGAACTGCGGCGCTTTGGAGAGTGGCACCGGAAAAACCCAAAGGCAAAATCGACGCCCTGGCATCAGATATAGTGGCTATCGGGCATCAAAGGGAGTGATTAAGGCCCCTTCCTTTTAGCCTTACCCGCTTACTTCAGAGAGATAACCGCAAAAAGCACAAAGGTACGCAGCGTATCCGCCTGATCTCTGGGCTCCTTTGTGCCCTCCGCGGCCAGATCATCATGCGTCGAAGACGCAAAGCAACAATGTAGCGCTAGTTCTCCAGCCGGTCCAAATGCACATCCATCTGCGGATAGGGGATACCGATACCTCTGTTATCAAACTCTTTCTTGATCTGTTCGATGAAGTGGCGGTAGGAGGGCCAGAAGTTTTCATTGGTGGCCATAAAGCGCACAGAGAAATTGACGGAGCTGTCAGCCAGTTCTTTGACAAAGATGTCGTAGCCCTTGTCCAGTTCCACATTCGGCGTCGCCCTGAGCACCTCTTCGATAGTGGCCTTTGCCAGGTCGATGTCATCATCGTAGCCGATGCCTACGGTGGCGTCGTGCCGGCGGTAACCTTCCGCGGTGTAGTTCCGGATGGGGTTGCTGGTTACCTGCCCGTTGGGAATGATGATGAGGCTGTTGTCCAGCGGTTGCAGCACGGTATGGAAGATCTGTATTTCCTTGACTGTGCCTAATTCCCCGTTGGCCTCAATAAAATCACCGACCTTATAAAACTCGAAGATCAGCACAAGCACGCCGCTGGCGAAATTGGCGAGGTTGCCCTGCAGCGCCAGGCCGACAGCGAAGGCCAGGGCACCGAAAATGGCGATAAAGGAAGTCACCTCGATGCCGAACATGCCGGCTACGCTGAGCAGCAGCAGCACTTTCAGGCCGATGCTGATGATAGAGGCCAGAAATGCCCGCAGGGAGATCTCTATTCCTCGCTTTTCCATGGCATTTTTTGCCACGCGGGTGATCCACCCGATGATGATGAAGCCAATGACCAGTGTAAGAATGGCGCCAGCAACATCAAGCGCGTACTGAGCAATAAATCCTTGAACTTGCTCCAGGATTGCATTAATATCCATAATTATAGTGTGTGTTTGGTGAATGGTCGCGTACTGTACTGATTTCAACATTAGTTACAAAAGATTTGGAAGGGTATTTGTTCGAGAGGGGGAGGCTGGGAGACGAGGAGACTTGGGGGCTGGGAGACGAGGAGACTTGGGGGCTGGGAGACGAGGAGACTTGGGGACTGGGAGACGAGGAGACTTGGGGACTGGGAGACTGCCCACGGCATGCTGCCAACTGGAGAGTGGGGGGACTGGGAGGCCTGGAGACTGCCAACTGCCAACTGCCAACTGCCAACTGAAGACTGAGTGAACTGCCCACTGCGAAAAGACAGCAGCCGGATAGCCTGTATCGGCCTATCCGGCTGCTGGGGCAGGCGAGCCTACGCCTTATCCATATGCACATCCATTTGCGGGAAGGGGATGCTGACGCCTTCCTGGTCAAAGGCCTTCTTCACGTGCTCGTGCATGTAGAAGTAGGTGTCCCAGTAGTGCTCGCTCTTGCAGAAGGGGCGGGTGGCGAGGTTGACGGAGCTGTCGCCCAGGGAAGCGACTACCACGGCCTGGGCCGGGTCATCCAGTATCCACTCGCACGCTTTGCCGACGCGCAGGATGACATCGCGGGCCTTGTCGATGCTATCGCCGTAACTGATGCCGAAGGTGAGTTCCACGCCGATGATGTCCTGGCCGGAAATGTTGGTGATCACATTGCTGGTGACTACGCCATTGGGCACGAAGATTCGCTTGTTGTCCAGGGTTTTCAACAGGGTGTTGAATACCTGAATAGCCTCTACGGTGCCGGTTTGGCCTCCGCCTATAGTAATCAGGTCGCCTACTTTGTAGGGCTTGAATACCAGCAGCAATACGCCGCTGGCGAAGTGGCCCAGGCTGCCCTGCAGGGCCAGGCCCACGGCAAAGGCCAGAGCACCGAAAATGGCCACAAAGGAAGTAGTCTCGATGCCGAACATGCTCGCCACACTGAGCAGCAGCAGTATCTTCAGGCCTACGCTGACCAGAGAAGTGAGGAATGGCTGGATGGTGGGGTCAAAACCCTGCCTCTCCATGCTGCGTTTAAAGAAATTGGTGATCTTGCCGATGACCCAGAAGCCAATGATCAGGGTAATGACGGCCCCCAGGGCGCTAAGCGCATAGGTGACGATAAAGTCCTGAACGCTCTCGATGAGTACTGTTAAGTCCATAGTAATAGGGTTGGTTTTTGAATTAAATTTGGGTTGCTTTGCATTTGAGACGGGAAACTCGCAAAAAGACACCTGCTGAAAAAAGTAACCATATAAAAACGCGAAAAAACCATGGCGAAGTGGCTATCTAAGGACGAGGCGCTGGCGAAACTGCAGCGCTATTGTGCCTATCAGGACCGCTGCCACCAGGAGGTGCGCTCCAAGCTGATCGAACTCGGGGTATACGGCGATTCCCTGGAAGAGATCATGGCGGAGCTCATCGAAGAGAACTTCCTGAATGAGGAACGCTTTGCCCGTTCTTTTGCCCGCGGCAAATTCCGCATTAAACAATGGGGGCGCGCCCGCATCCTGAGGGAACTCAAACGGCGTGACATCTCAGACTACTGCATCCGGCGGGCCATGGAAGAAATAGAAGAGCAGGATTACCTCGACACCCTGCAGGAGGTCCTGAATCGAAAGGCGGAAAAGCTGGCTGAAGAAGATACCTTCAAATTGAAAAACAAACTGGCACGCTATGCCCACAGCCGAGGCTTCGAGCTGGAGCTCGCCTGGGAGCTAATCCACAAAATGTTTGCCCTCTGACAGCTTTCCTGCGCCCTCCTGAGCAGAGAATTCTGAGAAATACCGTAAATTGCATCATCAAGGCTGGTTGAATGACATTCCGCTCAGCACCTTCAGCTCACCCCTCTATCACAGCGCCACATCAGAAAACTGATTTTAAATATTTTTTGGTTTGTATCAGCCGGGCAAGCCTGGTTATTTTTAGTTTGCCTAAATTTTGCTTATCAATAAAAGGAAGTGTTATGGCTAGAAAAAAACTCACGATCGATCAGTTCAAAAGATCTGCGCTTAGTGCAGAAGAACAGAAGGCCGTCAAGGGCGGCTATAAGAATGTGCCCTCCGGCGCCAGCAACATCAGCTCCCTCATCTGGGAAAGCGTAGATGTGCGGGGCAATCAGGGCGCCGGCCGCGGCGGGGATGATAAAAATATCTACTACCGTACAGGGCGTTGACCC
>CAYVVK010000282.1:0-2856 GCA_964454855.1 uncultured Phaeodactylibacter sp.
AATCGCCTCCCACATTTCCTTCTCATTCTTGATGGTCAGGTACTTCACCTTCAGGACCCGCTCGGTGCCGTCGTAGATGTGGATCTGCCGCTGCGCGATGTCAACGGGTATCCGGCCAGTAAAGGCCACCTCTTTGTCGTTGGAAATGACGGAATCCCTGCGCACTTCCACCAGGCCGTCGAAGCGGAAGTCGGCGCGGTGGAGGCTGAGGCCTTCTAGCTTGATGTCTACGGTTTCTCCTGGGTACACCACATGGCCCTTTTCCCAGTCCTTGCCTTCCCGGCGGAGGCTGATGCTTTGGATGTCCGTTTCCTCGACGATGTCCAGGTTGGTGATGAACCGGGCCTCATCGCCGGCTTTGATGTAGAGGTAGCCTTCCGAGCGGCGGTGATAGTTGTAGAGGCGCAGCCAGCAGAGTACCCTTCCGTTGGCCAGCACATTGCGGGTGAAGATCTCCGCCACCAGAGGGCCGCCCGGCTCTTCCCGGGCCTCCAGGCGGTAGGTTTTCTGCATCTGCAGCTTGTCGTCGTAGCTCAGCTCAATTTCGATGCCCTGCCGGCGGGCCTCTTCGCTCAGGCTCACCTCCCGTTTGTTGATGTGGAGGAAAGCCAGTTTGGCGGGCTTCACCGTAAAGGCTTTATCGATGGGCCCGGCCTCATAGATCACCTGTTCTTCTTCATTGATAAAGGGTTTGCGGGTGTGGAGATAGATGCGCAGCTGTTGTTCACCCAGCTGATTGGGCAGCAGGTGAACGAAGATCTGTCCGTCCTCCCGGGAAAAGCGGTAGTTGATGGGCAGTCCGGTGGTCCATACCCTGGGCAGGCGGATGTTCTGTGGATGATTGGTTTCCAGGCGGATGACCTTCTCTTCGCCAATGAACAGCTCGTCGGGCTTTTCCGGCAGGAACACGATGGTCTCTGTACTGGGGAAAAGGCGTAGCTCATAAATGCGGCTCTCGGCCGGCCCGCCGAGCTTCAGGCGGAAGGCCAGCATCAGGAAGTCAGACCGGGTGATGTCTCTCAGGCGCAGCTTCAGCCGGTAGTATTCCTCATTGATGTTGATGAGGCTGTCTATGATGTCAAACCCTTCGCCATTGGCCAGGGCGATGCTGTCGATGCGCCGGTAGGCCGGGTACAGGCGGATCTCCACCACGGGGTTCTCCTCCTGGTAGTGAAAGTAGAGGTGCGGTTCGCCATGCACCATGAGCTGATCTTCTCCCAGGCTGTACAGGGCGGTGTCGATGCGCAGAGTAATGTCCTCAAAAAGGCGCTGCGGTATATTCTGGCCCTGCAGGCCGGCATGGAACAGAAAGAAAAAAGGGAGTAGCGTGAGCCACCTTGACATTGTGAATGATTTTTTTTGTGGGTAAAATGCCAGCTTCGGCAGGGGCCGGCCGGGCTGTGTCGGGAAAGTATATTTTCTTTGATAATTGCTTATCACTGGGATTTGTTCGCTTTTGCTCCAGACAAGCCCCGGGGCAGCTTTGTATCGTACTTTGCCATTCGCCAAAAGGAACGGCTGCCGCCGGGAATGTCACCTCGTTTCCCGAAATTTGAATAACAGCCTCTGAAAAATATTTGTTCTTTAATGATCGAACTAAAGAAACTAAATTGCATTCTCCCCGGCGAAGTGGCTTACTGGTTTTTCGAAAACTTGAAAATCCTGCCTAACTTACCGCCAAAAGCGGCGACGTGACGACAAGACCCACTACCCTTCGGGCGGCCTCGCTCGATGCCCTGCGCGGCCTGGCCATCCTGGGGATGGTCCTTTCCGGTTACATCACCTACGGCGGCATACTACCGGCCTGGATGCACCATGCGCAGGTGCCTCCGCCGGATCATGTGTTTGACCCTGCTCTGCCAGGCATCAGCTGGGTGGACCTGGTATTTCCCATGTTCCTCTTCGCCATGGGCATGGCCTTTCCCTTCTCCATACGCCGCCGGCTGGTGGCAGGCAACACCCATTTTCAGCTGATCCTCGCATTTTTCAAGCGCTGGGTGTTCCTGTTCGTCTTTGCGCTCCTGTTCCAGCACATCAAGCCGCATATGCTCGGCCCGCAGCCCGGGGTGCTGGAATACGTATTGGCCCTGCTGGGCTTTCTGTTGTTCTTCCCCATTTTCGGCACGCATCCCCGATTCCGAGAATGGAAGTATGAGCCTTACCTCAGCTGGGCGGGCCTGGCCGCCGCTGCTTTGTACCTCTTTCTGCTGCCCGGCCGGCCGGCGGAGGGCGATGCCGTTTACTTTTCCCTGCAACGCACGGATATCATCATCCTGATCCTTTCCAATGTGGCTTTCTTCGGGGCGTTGGCCTGGCTGTTCACGCGGGATCATATACTTGCTCGCCTGCTGATTCTGGCGGTGCTGCTCGGCCTGCGTTTCAGCCATCAGGAGGGGGGCTCCTGGGTGTCGGTGCTTTGGGGGATATCACCTGTTCCCTGGTTTTTCCGCTTTACCTTTCTGCAGTACCTGCACATCACCCTGGCGGGGTCCATCATTGGCGATCTGGCCCACGGGTATTACCGGAAGATACAGTCTCCGGAAACCACGCAGGTGCTGGTGGTGCCTAATGAGAAATACCGGTTTATCTTCGCGCTGGTACTCATGCTGCTCACCCTGGGCTTTTCTCTTGCCGGGCTGTTTGCGCGCTGGGGCTTTCCGCTCTTACTCCTGCAGGCTGGTTTGCTGCTGTCGGCCTGGCTGCTGCTGCGCGGCACGGTCAGCCTTACCGGGGCTTTTCTGCAGCAGGCCCTGGGCTGGGGCATTGCTTTCCTCCTCATAGGCATGTGCTTTGAGCCCTTTGAGGGAGGCATCAAAAAAGACCATCCTACGGTGAGCTATTATTACGTTACGGCGG
>CAYVVK010000282.1:2866-8162 GCA_964454855.1 uncultured Phaeodactylibacter sp.
CTTTTTCATCCTGCTCGACCTCTTCCACGCCAGGGGCTGGAGCTGGCTGACAGACACCGGCAAGAACCCCATGATCGCCTACGTGGCGCCGGTGGTGCTGATCCTGCCGATACTTTCTTTACTGGGCCTCACGCCCTTGCTTAGCGAATGGATGGACGCCCTTCCCCTGACGGCCTTCCTGAAGGGCGTGTTGATCACCGCGTTGGCGGTATTGGTTACCGTCTTTTTCACGCGCCTGGGCTGGCGGTGGAAGACGTAAGTAAGTGCCCGGACAATTTTTGTCATACCCAATTTGCTTTGAATTCGAGCCGCCGGGAGCCATTATCCTGAGGTTCCGGTTCGATTGTTGAGCGTAGCGAAACCCGCCCCAGTACGGGCCCGTACCGGGGTTTACTGCCGACTGCACTAGGCTCAGCCGCCCTCCAATATTTTCTTCCCCCAATCCGGCAGTTGCGTTTCTACCCGGATGGCGGTACACCCGTTAAAACCGGCGAATTCCTGAAGGCTCTTGGCCAGGGCTTTCCAGAGGTGTTCCTGTTTTGCCTTACCGGCTTCCCACACCAGGTTTTTGACCAGCAGGCTTTGGGTTTTGCGCTCGGCTTTCAGGTCGGCCTGGCCGACAAATTCGTGGCCGCGCAGCAGGGGCAGGCTGAAGTAGCCTACTTTGCGCTTGGCCTTGGGCACGTAGCATTCCAGGGTATAGGAAAAGCCGAAGAGTTCTTCCAGGCGTTTGCGCTGTATGAGGAGGTTGTCGAAAGGGGAGAGGATGCGGATGCGGCGCTCCTGTTTGGCCTCTTCCAGTTTTTTCAGGGCATCCGGAAAGGCGTAGTACGGCTGGGGCAGCTTTTCCACCTGTAGTGGAATGAGCTGGCCGTCTTCCACCATTTCTTTCAGCAGTCCACTGATCTCCTGCCCGGTATTTTTAATGAGGTAGCCGATCTCGCTGGCTTTAAGCAAGCCGTGCGCCCGGAGGTCCCGTTCGATCAGATAGCGGAGGTATTCTTTTCGGCTGGGGCGGCGAGTATCCACATCGGCGGGCAGTGCCCGTTCTGTAAGGTCGTATATTTTCTGGAAGCCTTTTCTGCCCACCACCATCAGCTCGCCCTCCATAAAAAGCTGAAAGAGGGTATGGCTAATGGCCGAGGCCGACCAGCCTTCTTTATTATCTCCGAAATACAGCCGGGCCTCATTTTTCTCAAAATCACGGGACATCAGCGGCCCTTCGGCGCGGATGCGATCCAGGGCGTAGGCAATGAGCCTGGGGTTGCGCTGATGCCACATGCCGTCGCTGGCCCTCACTTCTTCCTTGCGGGGCAGGGTGAAGCGGTAGTCGCGCATGGGCAAGTATGCGGCGGCGTGGGCCCAGTATTCGAAGACGGACTGCTCTGCTACCAGCTCATGCAGATGCCCGGATTCATAGCCATCCACCCGGCTCCAGAGCACATGGTGGTGCGCCCGCTTCACCACGGAGAGGGTGTCGATCTGGGCGTAGCCGGTTTGCTCAAGGGCCTGCAGGGCGCCGGCTTTTCCTTTGAAGGGGTGGGCGGTGGTGAGGGCCTGGCTGTGGATGGCCAGGGCGCGGGCTTGTTTTTTGGTGATGGTGTGCAAGGGTGTGTTTTAACTGGAATTTACAAATAAATATCATACCAGGGTTCACTCCAGAAAATGAACGGAAACATACGGGGTACGCCGCTTAGCCAGTAGCGGCTGCTGTTTAACTTTTTGTACCTTTCCTCTCCAAACAACAAACACATGAAACCAGCAGCCACCACCCTTTGCCTCTTCCTGGCCTTAGCTGTTTTTGGCCAGCCCGATCCACCGGCTCCCTACGGCCCCACTCCCTCCTCCCGGCAGCTCGCCTGGCACGAGCTGGATTATTACGCTTTCATCCATTTCAACATCAACACCTTCTCCGATCTGGAGTGGGGGCATGGCACGGAGAGCCCCGGGATATTCAAGCCCACCGAACTCGATTGCCGGCACCAGCCCGGTGCGGTGATCTTCAGCGATGCCGGCCCCGACATACGCTGGGTGGGCAATGAGCGCGGTATCGCCGATCCCACCAACTGGTGTACGCTGAACCGCGATGATTATTATCCGGGAACGCCCCGGTACAAGGAGCTGCAATCGGGCAATAAGAACGGCACCCACTGGGTGCCTGCCGAGGCGGACGTCTCCATCCGTCCCGGATGGTACTATCATGCCGATGAGGACGACAAAGTGAAAACGGCCGATGAGCTGGAGATGATCTACTACTATTCTGTAGGCCGCAATGCCAACCTGCTGCTCAACCTGCCGGTGGACCGCCGCGGGCTGGTCCATGAGAACGATATACAGGCGCTGATGGAACTCAGGGGGCGGCTGGACAGTACCTTTAACAATGGATTCGCGGCAGAGGCCAGAGTGAAGGCTTCCAATTCCAGGGGAAAGGGGTTCCGGCCCGCCCGGCTCACGGATGGGTATAACAATACTTACTGGACAACTAAGGATGAGGTTAAGGAAGCCACCCTGCGCATCAAGCTCGGCCGGGCGAAAACTTTCAATATCATAGAGTTGAGGGAGTATCTGCCCCTGGGGCAGCGTATCGATTCGGTAGTTGTGGAAGCCCGGCTGGAAGGCCGCTGGGAGCGGGTAGGGGTAGCTGCTACGGTAGGTAACCGCAGGTTTATCAGTATACCACGCATCACTGCCCATAAGTTGCGGATACAACTACAAGGCATGGCTTGCCCCGCCTTGTCGAAAATAGCGGTTTATCTGCGGCCACATGATAATCCGCTGTTGGAAGCGAATGGAAAAAAAATTAAATAAAAAAGTTATGTATTATTGCAAGTGGTGTGTTTTTGGTTTAAATTGTTTCTTGAAGTTGTTCCCCTTGCCTGAAGATTCCCCTTAGTAGGTAGAGATTCCCATTTAGTCGGTATTAATCACAAACATTAGTCTCTGTGTTGCAGGATATTCTGCGACGCAGGCTGGAGTGCTGAACAATGCGCAGCTCGTTAGTATGCCAAATGCTCATCCGGCCTAAAAACCGTCAGGGATATCATTCCTGGCCCTTACCCCCCTATTAACTATACCGGCGTTGAAGTAGTTTGGGAATCCAAATCCACTTCAAGTACGGTACATACTGAGCGGGGGTGATTCGGGGCTTTTCCAAATCACTTTGCGTCAGGTACAGCCTCGGCTAAAATTTTTCAATAAAACCAATAGACATGAATGTGAAAGCACTAAGTAAATTCTTGTTGGCCTTTTCCGTATTGCTGGCTGCCGCCAGTTGTGAAAAAGAGGCCATTCAAATTGAGGACAACCCTGCTGATGCAGCAGTGGAATTCCGTACCGATCACTGTGATGCAGTGATCGATTTTGAAGAAAACCTGGATCCTGGCCACACTATTGCTTCCCTGAGTGTAGGCAATGGTATCAGCGGTTCTGGCATCCCAGGCTTTGTCACGGTGGAAGGAAAAGCAAGGCAAAGCGACAGAGTCACTCTCTGGCCAGGAAACCGCGCCATGGTATATGATGCGGACCAGGCTCCTCCTCCCCCTCCCCCAACCGGAGGTGATGATGACCTGCTCGGTGGGGAAGGCAATGTAGCCATCCTCTCTGAAGACGGTGATGCCACCGATCCCGATGACAACACCTTTGGCGGCACCTTCCACTTCGATTTTTCAAATTTTGCCGGTGGTTCAGTCGGCATACTTGAATTCACTGCCATCGACACGGAAGAGCCTGTGGGCGGCCCTGCTGGTGCTGCTTCCGGTACCTGGACAGCCTATGACGCGGCCAGCAATCCCATCGCAAGTGGCGATATCCCCTCTGTTACTAATGGTGATGTTCAGATGGTACCCGTAGGTATCGGCAGTGGTGTTGTCAAGTTTGACGTCTTCCTGCGCGGCTCCGGCGCCATAGACAATATCTGCCTTTCAGTAGAAGACGAAGACCCCGGCTGCACCCGCACGCAGGGCTACTGGAAGACGCATTCCGAATACGGCCCGGCGTCTTATGACAATACCTGGGCTCAACTGCCAAACGGCGCAGATACACCCTTTTTCCTGAGTGGGAAGAGCTGGTACCAGGTATTTCATACCCTGCCGGCAGGAGGCAACGCCTACTATAGCCTGGCTCATCAGTACATGGCTGCTGTGCTAAATGAACTGGCCGGTGCTGACGTTTCAGCTGTGTCCGGCGAGTTGGCAGCCGCCAAGACATTGTTTGAGACTTACACCCCGGCTCAGATCGGCGCCCTCAAGGGCAACAGTACCCTCCGCAAGCAATTCCTCAGCCTCGCGGAAACGCTCGACAAGTACAACAACGGCCTCATCGGCCCGGGTAAGTGTGACTAAGCAGGTTTTCGGGAAGTTATCTTCCCCGTGATGGGTAATAAACTGCGCTGCTTCGGATAAGCCCGGGGCAGCGCGGTTTGTTTTTTGACGGGCCAATCGGGAGATAAGCCGAAACTTCCTCTATATCCCCGCCCGTATATCTTTCTCCTTACTATAAAACCGCAGATAGTCATGCCACTTTGGGGAAGTAGCGCAATTCACAGCCGGCGCCAACACCCTCCTGACAAATATTCCTTATCTTTTACCACCCACTGACAACTGTGAATCGCGCGAATCGTTAACTTTGCTGACTTCAGAAGCGATAAAAACTGAATAAAGATAAATGGAATTTACCGACACGTTAAAAAGAACCCGATCCGCCAGCTTATTTGAAGAAGCTAAGAAGTACTTCCCGGGAGGGGTCAACTCGCCGGTCCGCGCCTTCAAATCCGTTTCCGGGCCGCCGCTGTTCATCAAGGAGGGCCAGGGCTGCCGCATGACCGACGAGGACGACAATACCTACATAGATTTCTGCTGTTCCTGGGGCCCGCTCATCCTGGGGCACAACAACGCCCGCATCCGGGAACTGGTCATAGAGACCGTCGCCAAAGGCACTTCTTTCGGTACCCCAACCAAACTGGGAAACCAGCTCGGCAAGCTGATCACAGAAAACAATCGCTACATCGACAAGGTCCGCTTTGTGAGTTCCGGCACGGAGGCCGTCATGTCGGCCATCCGCCTGGCGCGGGGCATTACGGGTAAAAGCAAGGTGGTCAAATTTGAAGGCTGTTACCATGGCCATGTCGATTCTCTGCTCGTTAAGGCCGGCTCCGGCCTGGCCACCTTCGGCGTGAGCACTTCCGCCGGCATTCCGGAGGCCTTCGCCAAAGAGACCCTGGTGCTGCCGCTGGACGACCGCAAAATGCTGGACGATACCCTGCAGAAACACAGCGATGACATCGCCTGCATCATCGTAG
>CAYVVK010000283.1:0-7545 GCA_964454855.1 uncultured Phaeodactylibacter sp.
CCCCGCGCATGCCGGGCCCGCCCACGGCTATGGGCTTGCCCCGTAGTTCCGGATAGTCGCGCTGCTCCACCGAAGCGTAGAAGGCATCCATGTCGATGTGAATTATTTTGCGCTCCGTATTCATATGGTAAATGTAGGCAACCCCGGCCGCTTTGGAAAGTGTATGGTTAAGGGGTGTTGGGTGTTGAGGTGCTTATTAAGCCTATTCGGACAACCCACGCCATAAAAACAACAAATTAAACGAATTAAAAATACAATTAATTGATTACCAGTACTTTAAAAATTTTTAGGAAGAAAAATACTGAAACAATTCCATTATTCTGTACTTCTTTCCTCTTTCTTTTACGGCCATTTTTACATCATCAAAAACCATTCAGCAATTATGGAACCCAACAGCAAAATTGACGTCGCCATTCTGAAGAGTTTTCCCATTTTCGAGAGCGTAGGCGAAGATACGCTCCATGAACTCGCCCGATGCACCAGTAAAGTAAAGATACAGAAACACGAAGCCATCTATGAGGAAGGCAGCCGCTCAGACAGCATTTACTTTCTGATGAAGGGCGTCGCCAAGATCGGCGCTCATTCCGAAGACGGGCGGGAGATCATCAAGCAGGTGCTCCACCCCATGGCCATGTTCGGCGAATTGTGCATTGCCGGAGAGGAAAAACGCAAGAACTTCGCCTTAGCCATGAACCGGGACGTGGAGCTGCTCTGCCTGCCTGCCCTGGATGTTCAGCGGGCCATGCGCAACGACCACCAGCTCGCCATACACATCCTGAAATTCATCGGGCGGCGCCTTCAGCGCGCCGAAAGCCGCCTCGAGTCTCTCATTTTTAAGGATGCCCGCGAACGCATCATCGAATTCCTGAAAGAATCCGCTCAAAAGCAGGGTAAGCGCATCGGATATGAGATGCTGATCCGTCACTGCCTCACTCAGCAGGACATTGCGAACCTCACCGGCACTTCCCGGCAGACCGTGACTTCCGTGCTCAATGACCTCAAAAAATCCAACCTGATCTATTTCAACCGGCGCAGCATTCTCATCCGCGACCTGGGAAAGTTATCTTGATGCCGGGAGGGAAAACACCTTGCCGTCTTCTCCCAATTCCGTGTTGGGGAATACCGCCCGGGCTTCCTCCAGGAAGTGATCCAGTTCTTTATAGCGCGAAGAATAATGCCCCAGGACGAGCTTCCCTACTTCCGCCTGCCGGGCAATGCTGGCTGCCTGCCGGGCGGTAGAATGTTTAGTGATCACCGCCTGCTCTGCATCTTCCTCACAGAAGGTGGCCTCGTGGTAGAGCAGGTCCACTCCTTTGATCAACGGCGCCAGTTGCTCGTTGTAAGCCGTATCTGAGCAATAGGCGTAGGAACGAGGCGCCGGGGGCGGGGCTGTCAGTTCATTATTGGGAATGACGCGGCCGTCCGGCAATACATAATCCCCGCCCTGCTTGATGCCGGGAATAAAACGGTGGTGGATGTCATATTCCCGGATCTTCTCCGGGCGCATGCTGCGCTCGCGCTCTTTTTCCCGAAACAGGAATCCACAGGTGGGGATGCGGTGGTCGAGCGGAAGGGAGTGCACCCGGAGTTTCTTGTTTTCGAATATCAGCTGATGCCGGCTGGGGTCGATGGTGTGAAAGTGGAGGGCAAAGGGCAGCCCTCCCGTATATTTGAGCTGCACGCCGATGATCTCCTCCAGCCCTTCCGGGCTGTAGATGTGAAAAGGTTTTTTCCGGTTGTTGAGCGCCAGGGAAGACAGAAAGCCGATCAGGCCGTAGATGTGGTCGCCGTGCAAATGGCTGATGAAGGCCTGCTTGATCTTGTTTCGCCGGACGTTGAAGTCGTTGATGCGCATCTGTGCCCCTTCTCCACAATCGATAAGAAAAAGGCTTTCCCGGACATTGAGCACCTGGGCCGTGGGAAAGCGGCCATAGGCCGGCACAGCGGAATTGGTGCCCAGAAGTGTCAGTTCGAAACGCATAGCTGCAAGATGCCGGATAATTAGATGTCAGATGACAGATATCAGACGTTCAACCAATAATAGGCTTGCCCGAGACAGAAAAGGGTGAAACAGCTAACAGGCCGTTTCACCCTTTCGTGGTGGTTGGCTTCAGCCGTATCGTCGTTTATTCTTCATCGTTGAGCTCGCGTTCGATCTCCTCCATAAATATATAGTCGATGGATTCGGAGACCGTGGGCAGGATGGTCAGCACGCTGTCCAGCCGGGAGATCTCGATGAGCTTCTTCACATTGGGATGTTCGAGGCCGGTCAGAATGAAGGCCCCCCGCCGTTTCCAGAGGCGGTCGGCTGTCAAAATGGCGCTCAGGCCGGACGAATCGACAAATTCGACTTCCGACAGGTCGAAGATCAGGTTTTGCACTCCTTCATTAGAGAGGACCACGAATTCGGACTTCAGATTCGGGGCCAACAGGGCATTGAGTTTCTTCTCTTCCAGCTGGAACAATGTGTATTTTTCCTGCTTATTAACAGAAAACTTCATATGTTTAAAGAGTTTCGTGATTTGATTCCGGTAGCCACAAAAGTATCAATAAAGTGGCAGTATACATAGTATAAGCCTCAAAGTTTTAGGGCCTGCCATCCCGCAGCCGGACAGCTGTGGCCCTTCCATTGCAAAAAGCGCTAAACTCTCTGCAAACTTTGGTTGTTAAAGAGGAAAGTTTGAAGAAATGATCTTTGGCGCTTTTCCATCCTTCGGGCGCCGAAGCCTGAATCGAAAAGGAGCTGGGAGATCGAACAATCAATAAGAAAAACGCTGTTTGAACAAATATTTTTTCTGAAAAAACAAGATTGGCATCATTTTTTCTGTTAGTAAGAAAACATCCTTTTACCCCTCCTTGATATTGGTGTTACATTGCAGTAGTGTAACAGCCTGGCGATTAAAAACTAAAGGCTGGCAAGTTTTGTATTCTTAAATAATTAGTGCTAATATTGTTTTACGGGTTTTTTCATTGGCAAGAGATTAAAAACTATGAATAATAAACGATTTTCTCCTAAAGTTAAGCAAGTCATCTCCAAAAGCAGGGATGAAGCCATCCGGCTGGGCCATGACTTCATCGGCACCGAACACCTGCTGCTCGGTATCATGGCTGGAAAAGACAGCCTTGCTATGAAGGTGCTGGAGTCACTCGACGTGGACCCTGCCGACCTGCGGGAAACCGTGGAAGAGTCCGTGCAGCGGATACCTTCCGGGCAGGCCGCACTCAACGTGGGCAACCTCCCGCTGAACAAGCAGGCCGAGAAAGTCCTCAAAGTGACTTTCCTGGAGGCCAAAATGCTGAAGAGCGATGAGATCAGCCCCGAACACTTGCTGCTTTCTATTCTGAAGCATAAGGAAAATCCTGCTTCCAAAATTTTAAACCAGTTCGACGTGGACTACGATATCTATAAAGCAGAGCTGGAATATGTCCGCCAGGATCAGGATTTCAGCAGCGGCGTAGACCCCTACGCGCAGGCGCCATCCGACCAGGACGACCCCTACGAGGAAGAAGAAGGGCAATCCGGGCGTTACCAGCAGCGCAAGGGCAGCACCAAATCCCGCACACCGGTACTCGACAACTTCGGCCGTGACATTACGAAGCTGGCCGAAGAGGGCAAACTCGACCCCATCATCGGGCGCGAGAACGAGATCGAGCGGGTGTCGCAGATCCTTAGCCGCCGCAAAAAGAACAATCCGATCCTGATCGGCGAACCCGGCGTGGGCAAAACCGCCATCGTGGAAGGCCTCGCCCTGCGGATCATGCAAAAGAAAGTCTCGCGTACCCTTTTCAACAAGCGTATCGTCATGCTCGACCTTGCCGCACTCGTGGCCGGCACCAAATACCGGGGCCAGTTCGAGGAGCGCATGAAGGCCATCATGAACGAGCTGGAAAAATCGCGTGACGTCATCCTCTTCATCGATGAAATCCATACCATCGTCGGCGCCGGCGGCGCGACAGGCTCTCTCGACGCCTCCAACATCTTCAAGCCGGCTCTGGCCCGCGGAGAGTTGCAGTGCATCGGCGCCTCGACACTGGACGAATACCGCCAGCACATTGAAAAGGATGGCGCCCTGGACCGCCGTTTCCAGAAAGTAATGGTTGACCCGCCCACCGCGGAAGAGGCTGTCAACATCCTGGAGAACATCAAGTCCAAATACGAAGAATTTCACAACGTCAATTACTCCGACGAAGCCATTATCGCCTGTGTGAAGCTGAGCGACCGCTACATCAGCGACCGCTTCCTGCCCGACAAGGCCATCGACGTGCTCGATGAAGTCGGCGCCAGAGTACACCTCAAGAACATCCACGTTCCCGAGCACATCGAGGAACTGGAGAAAAAGATCGAGGAACTCAAAGAACAAAAAAACCAGGCGGTAAAGAACCAGCAGTACGAAAAAGCTGCCGACCTGCGTGACAAAGAATCCAAGCTGGTCCGCCAGCTGGAATTCGCCAAGGTACAGTGGGAAGAAGAGGCCAAGACCAAACGCTACCCGGTCAACGATGAGGACATCGCCGAGGTAGTATCCATGATGACGGGCATCCCCGTGAAGCGCGTAGCGCAGAGCGAAAGCAAAAAACTCGTCGGTATGGGCAACGACCTGCAACAGGTTATCATCGGCCAGGACGAAGCGATCATGAAGATCACCAAGGCCATTCAACGCAACCGGGTAGGCCTGAAAGACCCCACCAAGCCGATCGGCTCCTTCATCTTCCTCGGCCCTACCGGGGTAGGTAAAACAGAATTGGCTAAAGCACTGGCGCGCTATATCTTCGACTCTGAAGACGCTCTGGTCCGCATTGACATGAGTGAGTACATGGAGAAATTCTCCGTGAGCCGCCTCATCGGCGCCCCTCCCGGATACGTAGGCTACGAAGAAGGGGGCCAGCTGACGGAAAAAGTACGCCGCAAGCCCTACTCCGTCATCCTGCTCGATGAGATCGAAAAAGCTCACCCCGATGTCTACAACATCCTGCTGCAGGTCCTGGATGATGGCCAGCTCACCGACGGCCTGGGCCGCAAGGTGGATTTCAAGAACAGCCTCATCATCATGACCTCCAATATCGGTGTCCGCCAGTTGAAAGACTTCGGACAAGGAGTTGGTTTTGCAACCAAAGCCCGCCGGGAAACCGCTGATGATTACTCGAAAGGCGTAATTCAAAACGCCCTGAAACGTACCTTCTCGCCGGAATTCCTCAACCGGGTGGATGATGTGGTGATCTTCAACAGCCTGAGCCAGGAAGACATCTTCAAGATCATCGATATTGCACTGGAAGACCTCCATAAGCGCCTCGAAAACATGAGCTATGTGCTTGCGCTTACAGAAGATGCCAAGAAGTTTGTGGCCGAGAAAGGTTTCGACCCGCAGTTCGGCGCACGGCCGCTGCACCGGGCCATCCAGAAATACGTGGAAGACCCGCTGGCGGAGTACATCCTCAACAGCAGCCCGGCAGAAGGCAGCCAACTGCAGGCCGTCCTCAAAGAAGACGGAGAAGGCCTGGAGATCACGCTGGCAAAAGAGGTAAATACGGACGTCAAAGAATGATCAGAATGCTGACGGAAAAAGGTGCATCTGCCTCAGCAGGTGCGCCTTTTTTTATGGCAATAGCCCGCAAACCGTTTTTTTTTGTGCCTGACATTCCGGTTTCGGTATATTGTATATATATTTATTGCGAACTTTTTTCACCAATTCTTTTTTAAACTATACAAGGCGCTTTCAGGCCAGCGTCCATACGATCATTATTTTTTTACTAAACAAAATTCTATTGGCAAAGAGATTTTCAAGAAGAGGAAGCAACAACCGAGGACCCAGTTCAAAATCCGAGTTCAGAATAAACGAACAAATCCGAGTTCCCGAAATACGATTGGTCGGCGATAACCTCGATGAAGTAGGTGGCGTGATCGGCCAGAAACTGGACCCGGGAACGGTCTACCCCACCCGTAAAGCCAGAGAATGGGCCGAGCAGGCAGAACTTGACCTCGTTGAAATTTCCCCCAACGCTAAACCACCGGTCGTAAAGATCATCGATTACAACAAGTTCCTTTACGAACGAAAGAAAAAGGAAAAAGAGATCAAAGCCAAAGCGGCGAAAACTGTCGTCAAGGAAATCCGCTTCGGCCCTAACACCGACGACCATGACTTCGACTTCAAGCTGCGCCACGCCCAGAAATTCCTGGAAGACGGCGCCAAAGTGAAGGCTTATGTACACTTCCGCGGACGGACCATCGTCTTCAAGGAACGCGGCGAACTGCTGCTCCTGCGATTCCTTAAAGAGCTTGAGGACTATGGTACGGCTGAATCCCTTCCCAAAATGGAGGGCCGCCGTATGATCGTCATCATTTCTCCCAAGAAGAAAAAATAAGCAATGGACAGGATGACAGGATTGACAGGATAAAGGCATACGGTCTCCTGCAAATTTATCAGCCAGGTTAAGTAATATCAAAGATAATTGCTTACCTTTGCAGTCCGTTTGTCAGAACTGATTATCGAATCTTAAAGATACACGCCATGCCTAAGATGAAAACACACTCCAGCGCGAAGAAACGATTCAAGCGCACGGGGTCAGGAAAGATCAAGCGTTTTCAGGCCAAAACGTCCCACATGATGCGCAACAAAAGCAAAAAAGCCAAACTGCGCCTGCGGGACGCCGCCCTCGTACACGAAAATGATGAGAAGCGCGTAAAGCGCATGCTCTGCATTGGATAAAACCTGTTTTTTTAACGAGAGCGCAGGCTAAAAGCGCTGTCTATACCGACAGCCTCTGCGTTGCACTAAAAAATGTAATATGCCACGTTCAGTAAATGCCGTTGCGTCCCGAAAGCGGCGCAAGAAGATCTTGAAAATGGCCAAAGGCTACTTTGGCGCCCGGAAAAATGTCTACACGGTTGCCAAAAACGCCGTGGAGAAAGCCCTTCAGTACGCCTATCGCGACCGCAAGGCCAAGAAGCGCGCGTTTCGCCGCCTCTGGATCGCTCGTATCAACGCGGCTGCCCGCCAGCATGGAATATCCTACTCCAAGCTGATGCACCAGCTGAAGCAAAACGAGGTGAACCTCAACCGCAAAGTACTGGCCGACCTGGCCATGAACCATCCCGATGCCTTTAAGGCTGTAGTGGATTCGGTAAATAAATAATCCTTACAAGGTTGTTACAGAAAAGGGAACCGGCTTGCCGCCGGTTCCCTTTTCCCGTTTTGTCCCACCCTCTTACACAATTGATAGATTTTCAATATGTCCGTTGCGTAACTATTTCCCCGGCAGCTTCGTATCTTTAATGAAAAAAGGCTTACTCCCCAGCCTCTTCCCATTCACTTTAAATGAACACAGGCTATGAAGCGGACACAAAAATGGCTATTGGCAATGGGGACAATGCTGCTCTTTGCCGCCTGCCAGAAAGACGAACCTCTCGAACAGCCGAACCCCCTGGACCTTCAACTGGAAGCAAAACTCATCGAGCAATCCCGGGGTGAGGGGCTGGCCTTTTTCAAACTGCCCGCCAGCGATGAGCTGGAACGCATTCCCCAGGATCCCCGCAACCCACTCAGCCCG
>CAYVVK010000283.1:7555-8146 GCA_964454855.1 uncultured Phaeodactylibacter sp.
TTCGCCTCCGCCGGCTTCCAGGCCAACCGCCATCAGGGCATCGGCGAAGGCGGTACAGGCTTCGGCCTGAACGGCGAAGGGCGCCTCAAAGCTGAAAACTATCAGGTGCTCGATCTCGACGTGCAACCCATACGCACCCCCTCCACCCTCCATACCGCTTATCAGGAAGCCATGCTGTGGAACGGGCAGTTCGGCGCCGTGGGAGTAAATGCCGGCACGGAGGCCTCCTGGCAGGAAGGCACTCCTAAAGCAGTGAACCACCTGGGCTATCACGGCCTGGAGTCACAGGCCATCGCCGGCCAGGATGTACACCGGCTGGTGGTCGATAAAGCCATTGTGGAAGCCGCGGGTTACAAGGAAATGTTCGACGCAGCCTTTGGCGACTGGCCGGAAGACAAGCGCTACACGCGGGAAACGGCGGGCCTGGCCATGGCAGCCTACGAGCGGACATTGCTGGCCAACAGATCCCCTTTCCAGCGCTGGCTGCAGGGAGAGAAAGAAGCCATGGGTACCCTGGAAAAGGAAGGGGCGCTGCTGTTCTTCGGCAAGGCCGGCTGCGTGAGCTGCCATACCGGCCCGGCACTCATCAGC
>CAYVVK010000284.1:0-8108 GCA_964454855.1 uncultured Phaeodactylibacter sp.
GGCGCGGCTAAACCTGTATACGGTGGAAGATACGGCGCCCCAGGAAGATGTGGGGATCATGTATCCGGATGTGGAAGTACTGCGGCAGAAGGCAAAGGAACCTGCCGAAGGATATGGCGCTACACCCATAACCCCGGCTACGCTGTCCGTTCCCGCCATCCGAACAGTGGAAGTGCGAATTCCGGTAGTAGAGATAAGAGACAGGAAAAACAACCAACTCATCACCGCCATAGAGCTCCTCTCTCCGGTCAATAAGCGCAAACCTGGCCTGCAGCCTTATATCGAAAAGCGGGAGCGGCTGCATCAGGCCGGCGTCCATCTTCTGGAGATCGACCTGATTCGTAGGGGGCAGCGGCCATTTACGCATCCGTATATTCCTCGATCGCATTATCTCGTCAGCCTGCTGCGCGCCGGCGCCGGAAGTACCGATGTATGGGCATTTGGCGTGCGCGACAAACTACCGGTACTCCCCGTACCGCTTAAAGCACCGGACGAAGATGCAATACTGAACCTGGGCCAGGCGCTGAACCTGATCTACGACCGGGGCTTTTATGAGCTGTCGGTGGATTATGGAGAGGAGCCGCCAGCCCCTCCTCTGGGTGAAGAGGATACTCGGTGGATGCGGGAGCTGTTGAAGCAACATTTCGGATAAGCACCTCTCTGCAGGGCCGAGCGTCCCCGCCTGTATGCAGTAGCTTCGGCGCAGGCAGGCCCGGAAACTTGCTCTTTCCCTGGGAAGGCACCTGTAAATCGGGGTGGTGGGGGCTGCAAAACCCTCGCCACGCCATACATTCCATTATGTCCCTGCTCGCAAATTATATTGCCCTTTCAGGGCGCGCCTCCCGCTATATCATTTTACACGGGGCGGTGCCCCGTGCTAAGTTATAGTAGCCCTTCGGGCTGTACACCAAGCGCTAAACACATATGAAGCGCTAGCCTTGACGGGCTAGCTCATGCACAACAAAACCAAACCTGAAAACGTCCGCCTTATTCCTCCCGCAAGGCCTCCACCGGATTGGCCAGTGCCGTACGCAGGGCATGATAACTCACCGTGGCCACCGCCAGGCAGAGGCTGATGGCGCCGGCTATGACAAAAGGCCCCCAGCCCATTTCGGCCTTATATTCAAAATTGGCCAGCCACTGCCGCATGGACCACCAGGCCACAGGCGTGGCGATCAGCAGAGAAAGGAAGGCCAGTTTGAACAGGTTCTTGTTCAGCAGCAGTAAAATATTCGCGGTGCGGGCGCCAAAAACTTTGCGGATGCTGACTTCTTTTCTGCGGTTGACGGCAAAAATGCCGGAAAGGCCAAATAAGCCCAGGCAGGCAATGAAGATGGCGAAAAGGGTAGAGGCCCAGATGATGTTCATCCAGCGCTGATAGCTCTCGTACTGGGCGGCCACATCCTCATCCAGGAAGGTGTATTCGAAGGGGCGGCCCGGGGCGGCGGCCTTCCAGGTGCTCTGCACGGCTTCTATGGCCGGGGCGATCTCCCTGCCGCTTATTTTGACCAGCAGGGCAGCGAGGCCTCCCTCCGCATCGTCCATCGTCAGCATAACGGGCTGTACAGGTTGGTTGAGCGATTCTACGTGGTAATCTTTCACCAGGCCGATGATGGTAAGGGCCTTTCCTTCTCCCCAGGGCAGGCGCTGGCCTATCGGGTTCTCCATACCCAGTTGTTCCGCCAGCGCTTCATTGATGATGATGGCCCCTTCCTTGTCCATTCCTTTGGCGGTGGAGAAATTGCGGCCTTCCAGCAATTCGATGCCCAGGGTGGAAAGGTAGTTCTGGCTCACCCGGTAGTAATAAGCCGACTGTACTTCTCCTTCGTAACCGAAGCCCCGGATATTGGCCCCCTGATTGAAGGAAACATTTGCCGCGGCTATTTCCCTTATGCCGTTCCGCCCTTCCAGGCTGTTCCTCATCCTTTCCAGCAGGAGCTCCGAATTTTCGCCGGCTGAAGTTTTCAGGTCCAGCACCAGCACCTGATCGGTATCGTATCCCAGGTCCTTGCTGTTGATGAAATCCATCTGCCGGTACATGATGAGGGCGCTGATGATGAGAAAAACGGAAAGGGCATTCTGTAGCACGACGATGCCCTGTGTGAGGCCGGGCTTGTAGCGGTAAGTTTTGCCTTTGAGGACTTCCGCCGCCCGGATGCGGGAGATGATCCCGGCGGGGTAGCCCCCGGCCAGTAAACCGGTAATGATCATGATGCCCAGTAAGGCCAGCGCCAAACCGGCCTGTTGGCCCAGGTCGAAGGCCAGGTTCCGCTGTACGAAGGCATTGAAGACAGGCAGAAACCAGGCCGCCAGGCCCAGGGCCAGCAAGAGGGAGATCAGCACCAGCAGCTGCGCTTCCACCCAGAATTGCAGAGAGAGCTGCCAGCGGGTCGACCCCAGCACCTTGCGGATGCCTACTTCTCTAGTTCTGCCCGAAGCACTGGTGAGCGCCAGGGAAATGTAATTCAGGCAGGCGGTCAGCAGTATGATCAGCCCCAGGCCCGAAAGAATGAAGATGTTCATCGGGTTGCCGGCGCTGCCTTTCCATGTTACGCTGGGGTCCAGATGTATATCGGGCAGGGGCGATAGGTTTAGCTCGAATATCTTGTCCTCCTCGGAGAGCTTGAAGCGGTCTTTGAGAAAGGTATAGGTATCCGCCATATACTCCCGGGCGAAGGCCTGTAACTTCTTCTCGACGGCGGCAAGAGAACTGCCGGGGGCCAGCTCAACGAACAGGCCGGTATTGAAGGACCCCCACTGAGTAATGCTCTTTTCGTAGCCGGGTTTATGGCGAATGTTCAGTAGCATATCAAACTGCAGGCTGCTGTTGGCAGGAGGAGGCTCGACGATCCCACTGACGGTGCAGGCCAGCGTGTCCGTATAGGTAACGACCTGCAACTCCCTGCCCAGGGGGTTCTCGTAGCCGAAATACTTCCGGGCGATCCCGGGGCTGATCACCAGGCGGTTTTTTTCATCCAGCACTTCTTCAGGATTGCCCGCCAGTAGTTCGAAATCGAACAGGCGGAAAAAGGTGCTGTCCACCAGGTGTATCTTTTCCGAGAAGATCTGCTCGCCCCGGCTGACGACCGCCTCCGTAGGGGTGAAGCGGCTAAATCGCAAGACTTCGGGTATTTCCTCCTGCATCACAGGGCCAGTAGGCAAGGGCAGGTAACCGTACTTGACGATGCCTTCCTGCTCCGCTTTGAATAAAGAGGGCTTGTCCTCCAGTCCGGATTGCTGGTATTGTACCTCTTCCACCCGGTATATGTTCTCCGCATTGGAGTGAAACCGGTCGTAGGAAAGCTCGTGCTGCACGAAGAGAAAAACCAGAATGACAAAGGCCAGGCCGACTGCCAGGCCGAGAATATTGATGAGGCTGAATAGTTTTTGCTTGCGGATGTTCCGCAGGGCGATCTTCAGGTAATTGTTCCACATAGCCGGGTGATTTACGGGAAAGGTGATGGATTGCGCCCGAATGCGGCGGGCTTTTCTAAAAGTAAGGGGATTGAAAAAGCGGAGTACGTCAATGCAGTACTGCCGCCGGGCAAGGGCAGGGCCTTCTTTTTCCAATCGGTGGTAGAAAGCTTCCTCCAGGTCGCCTTCAATTTCTTCCATTACTTCCTCCGGGCAGTACCCATGCAGCAGGCGTTGCGCCCAGCGGGGAGGGTGGTGGTTCGGGTGATCTTCCATAATTGTCGGGTTAAGCGTCAGGCAACATATTCCATAAACGGTTGCGCAATAGCCGGGCTTCTTCCAAGGCAGCTTTGCCCGCAGGGGTGATCTCATACATCCGCTTCCTGCGGCCGCCGCGCGATTTGGTGGCGCCCCTCAGTTCTGACTTCACAAAGCCTTTTTCCTCTAACCGATACAGCGCAGAATGCACCGGGCTGAGGGAAACTCTGCGGCCGGTTTGCTCTTCGATGGCCTCAGCTACACTTACCCCATAGGCTTCGTCCACCAGAATGCCCACGACGAGCAGGACCAGTTCTTCGAATTCTCCGAGATGCGTGCCTTTCATTTATCTTGGTTTTATACCTAAATGTAAAACAAATAAACGGGATGTGCAAATGGGCCGCCTCTGGCAGCCATTTTCTCCGGCATGCGGGAGGCTAGTGCAGTCGGCAGTAAATAGTTGACAGTGGGCAGTCGAAATAATCAACAAGTTATCAATCTATTATAACACCAACTACCTGTCAATTAATTAACTCCCAAAGCACTAGTGCAGTCGGCAGTAAACCCCGGTACGGGCCCGCATGGGCAGTTGATAGTTTGCAGTCGCTATAATCAATAGGTTATCAATATATTATAACGCCAACTCTCTATCAATTAATTCACTCCCAAAGCACTAGCCTACCTTAGTACAGGGCCAATTAGGGGTGAAAAATTAGTTCGTGGTTTTAGGGCTTCCGCCTTACAAAGAAGGCCCTTCTAATAAGGGCCTATGGGCTTGAGGCAAAACTAATTTTTCAATCCTGAGCGCCCCGGCTCGAAGCAACCTGCTATAGCTCTGGTGTACAGAACAGCCTGTAGGGCTGTAACAGCTCAGCCTGGGGCGCACCGCCCCAGGTTAGAGAGCGATTATTGTAGGGGCGCAGGCAGCCCAATACGGACCCGTCTGGGAAGGCCTGCCACAAGCTATAAGCTAAACGATGCAGCCTGTGGATGATAAGGCTGTGCCAGGCCTTCAGCCTGGAATACGAGGCTCGGGCTTTAAACCTGGGGCGGTGCCCCAGGCTAAGCTGTGGCAGGCCTTCAGCCTGCTAAACCCGGGTCGTGCCAGGCCAGCGGGCTTGAGTATGTGGCTTTTGGCATCGGCCAGGAAGAGCCGGCGTTGGAAAAACAATTCGCGGTTTTAGGCTCTAGCTCTATGAAAGGCCTATCCGGACAAGGGCCTTCAGCCTGCTTAGACAGGCGACATGTTCCGGGGGGTGGCTTCGGAGCTCCACGCAACGCATCGGGATGCCGCAAGCTTTCTGCGGGAGGTACAAGCGCGGAGATCCAACAACAGCCTGTAGGGCTGTAACAGCTCAGCCTGGGGACCGCCCCAGGCTGAGCTGTTTTTATGGGTGCAGCCTGAAGGGCTGCCACAGCTACTTCAAAAACGCCTCTATGGCCGGCCATACCACCTCCGGCCGTTCCACATAGGGAAAGTGCGCGGCGCGCGGTACTTTAAGCAGCTCGGCATCGGGGATGGCCTTTTCCCATTCTTCCACCATATCCATGGGGATGGCGTCTTCCATGCCGTGGATGATAAGTACCGAGGCTCTGAGAATAGGCAGTTTGGGCCGGTAGTCCCAGTCTTTCATCGAGTCGAAGGTAACGGGGTTGGTGATGCCCATGCCGTAGCGGATGGCTTCGGGTGAGGCGGCGCAGAAATTGCCTTTGAGTATGGCCGTGTCCTGTTCCCGGGCGAGGCGGGGCTTCAGGGCAATGCTCCAGAAGGCGCGGCAGGCGGCCTTGATATCGGAACCTTCAAGCAGGGCGGTGTAGAACAGGCTCAGTTTCTCGCGTTCTTCGGGCGAGAGCCGCTGGTTGATGGTATTGCCGAAGCGGATCCAGAAATCCTCCCGCATGGGGGGAACAGGGCCCAGGAACACCATCTTTTCCACCCTGCCGGGATGGGTCAGGGCATATTCAGCCGCCAGGGCCGCCCCGAAAGAATGGGCCACGAGCTTCATTTTGTCGAAGCCGAACTGCTGCCGCAGCGCTTCCAGGTCCTGAATATGCTGGGCCATGTGCAGCAGTGAGGTGTCCTGCGGGAGGGTAGACTGCCCTCCGCCGCGCTGGTCGTAGAAGAGCAGGATGTGGTTTTCTTCCAGGGGCGCGAGATCGGGGATGAGGTACTCGCTGTCCATGCCGGGCCCGCCATGGATCACGACCAGGGTGTCGGTGCCCTGGCCCCGCATTTCAAAGTGGAGGCTCACCCCGTCGGTACTCCGGAAGCGGCCTTCTTTTTCAATGGAGCCCTGGTTGCGGGAGCCTTGCTCATTTCCGCAGGCGGCGGTTAGTATTACGATGAGTAGTAAGATCGTCTTTTTCACAATACCTGATTTAATTTTATGTCATTAATAAACCCGGCAAAGAGGCTCTGTAGTATTAATGCTGCTTTGTCATTTTAAGATGAAGCTGTAGCCTGCCTGCCCGGCGTTTTGCCAGGCGGGCAGGCAGGCTGTCTAAAACTAAAATACTGCCGCCGGGCAGGCTCAATCCACCAAATTAACCAACCAACCAATAAACCAGCCTTGGTTTTATCTGTTATGTTTCATAGATTTGGTCTAAATAAGAGCCCACCAGCCGGGCATCCAAAAAATAGAAAAAAAGAACATCATGAGTGATACCGTAACCAAGAGCCCCGTAATGTTATACACCGAGCAGACCCCCAACCCGGAGTCGCTCAAGTTCGTCACCAACCGCATGCTGTATAAGGGCACAGCCGATTTCCGCGAAGAAGAACTGGCAAAGGAATGGTCGCCCCTGGCAACCAAGCTTTTCGAGCTTCCTTATGTCAAAGGCGTCTACATCTGCAATAATTTCGTGACGGTAACCAAGGAGATGAACTACGAGTGGGCGGACATTATGCTCAAGCTCAAGGATTTCATCAAAAAATACATCGAGCAAGGCGGCGAGATCATCAGGGACGGCTTCGAAGCCGCCATGGCCCAGGTGGAGGAAGAACGCGGCGCCAGCTACGACTATACGGAAGATGAGGCCGAGATCGTCAAAAAGGTGAAAGACCTGATAGAAACTTACGTCAAGCCGGCTGTGGAAATGGACGGCGGCAACATCGAATTCAAATCCTGGAACGAAGGCACCGTGGTGCTCATCATGCAGGGCGCCTGCAGCGGCTGCCCCTCTTCCACTGTCACCCTCAAGGCGGGCATCGAAGGCATGCTGAAGCGCATGATCCCGGAAGTGAAAGAGGTGGTTGCGGAAATGGGATAAAGGAAGGTATTACGGTATTGAGGTGTATCGGTATTATGGTTCACCTAATGCAAGCAAAGATAAAAAAATAAGCGCGCTGGGCGAATGGGCTCAGGGCGCTTTTCTTTTTAGGCCGTCATCATAGTGAAGCACGCCTTCCGGGAAGTGGCGACGGAGTGATACCTTGGTATGTGCCGGCAGCTGGTTTTCATCTATCCGGAGATCTTTAAGAGGCAAGTGGTAAATGGAGCTAGGCAAGCTTTGCAATTCGGGTTCCTGCAGGTGGAGGTGCTGCAGTTGCCGGAGTTCCCCGATGCCGGAAGGCAGTCCTCCTATCCGGTTGTGAGCGAGGGTGAGGCTTTCCAGGTTTTGGAAGAGCTCGATACCGCTGAGGTCGAGGCTGCGAAAACCGCTGAGGTGCAGCTTCCGGAGTTTCGCCGCTTTGACGGCTGCCCGGGGAAGGGCTGTTGACGGCAGGCCGATCTCGGCCCGGCGTTGGTGGGTGCAGTGCACCTCAAGGCTCCGGAGTGAAGAAGTGGACAGGCCCTCCAGCAGGGCCGCAATGGAAAGCGGGGCCGATACTTCCAGCTTCAGCGATACCAGTTGCCGGGCTTTGGCGCCGATGATGTCGAGGGCTGGTATGCCGGGTTGTTTCAGATCCAGGGCCTTGAGGGCAGAGAAAAAATTGGGGTGGCGCTGCAGGATCGTGTCCAGGCAGTCCGGGCTAATGGGGTCTTCCACAATTAGCTTTTCATCCAGTTCGATCAGGGGCCCTTCCTCGGGAAGGCCGGCAAACAGCCAGAGTTGCTCCGCACTCAGTTTGGCCACCCCTTCGCTGTTGATCTGCCGCCAGGCTTCCGTGCGCAGATCTGCGGAATCCAGGTACAGGCCCGTCAGCAGCTCATTTTTCTCGAAGGGCAGGCAAGCTTCTTTTTCCAGCAGGGCCAGAAAGCCCAGAGGAGAGAAGCGAGGCAACTGCTGCCGGATGAAGCCCAGGCGGAAGGGAAGGCTGTCCGGATCATCCCTCAGGAGTTCTGCCAGCTGGTCCGGCAGGTAAGGGGTAAGGTACCGCAGAAAGCGCTGAAGGCGGCTCCTGTCTTCCCGCTGTAGAAACAGAATGGCGAGCAACTCCTCCAGGAGAGATATATCCATGCCTCCTTTATCGAGCAGGACAAAACCGAGCTCCA
>CAYVVK010000285.1:0-507 GCA_964454855.1 uncultured Phaeodactylibacter sp.
AGGCCCGTTTGGCAGTTCTTCAACTGATCTGAATGAGAAAACAGCCCCAGGGGTATGGGCGCGCTGCCATTTTGATAGGCGTTTTTCGTCGTTGGCTCTATCAGGGGCCCCACATTATTGATAAAGGAGGCTTTACCGGTATTGAACAACTGATGGAGGTTGGCCATTGCCGGGTTTAAGCCATACTGCCTTCCGTCGCTGGTTACCGGGTTTATCGGCAACAGCTCATTCTGCGAGATGGCCAGGTCGGAGCGGGTAAGGGCGTATTCGTCGTATTCCGGATTGCCACGCGGCACGACCATATTAAAGGAGTCATTGCCGCCCGACAGGAAAAAGCAGACGATCGCTTTATAATCGTTATGCAGCTTGTTTACCGAGTTATTGAGGTAAGCGGCGTTGATGGCCTTCAGCTGTGTCACGGACGAGGCCATGGTCAGGCCCAATGCCCCTAAGCCGAATTCTTTAATAAACTGTCTTCTCGATTTGAATTTCATCACTTCAGGATAT
>CAYVVK010000285.1:517-8071 GCA_964454855.1 uncultured Phaeodactylibacter sp.
GCGCTTATCACCATCAAATAAATAGTCAGTTTCACTTTTTCGAACGGGCCTTCCAGCGGATCTACGATGGTTGTTATGATCTGCCGCGTATCGTCCTTGAGCATGCCATTGGTGAGTAAAATATCCAGCTCATTGATCAGGGTTTCCGTATCTGCCGCATGTGCTATAATATCATCGATATGTGTCATAACGGTACTCGCAGGGTTTCCCTTTGTTTTTAGAAGAGTTTCGTTAACCGCCCACTCATTGACAAAATTTACAAACCCGATGCTGGTGCGTGAATTATACACCTGAAATTCAGGGGCGAGAAAGCCCTGATTGCCGATGGGGCCATTGGGTTGAAAATCAGGCCAGTAAAAGTTGAAAACGGAAGGAGAATACATGGGGTGCTGGCCGGCATCATCGTGGTATTCATCGCCCCGGTTCCAGAAAAAGCCGTTTTCACTAAGGCCGCCGATGGCTCTGGCAAAATGCGTATACCGGATGATCGGCTCTTTAAGTTTTCCCTGAACCGGGTCGTTGTACCAATCGCAGCTGCGCGCTTCTTCGTCCAGTAAAACCGCCTTGATCACGGCTTTCATATCCCCTCTGAGGCCGGCGCCATTGTCATTGAAGGCCGCCGCCACACGGGAGACATAGGCCGGTGAGGGGTTGGATTTCACCAGCCGCTGGATCAGTTGCTTGCCGATAAAGGGGCCCACATTCTGGTGATGGAACAAATGATCGATGGCGGCATTCAGGTCCTCCATCCCCGTCTGCCCGGCAGGAACCACAAAACCGGTTAGTAAATATTTCGGGCCGGGTTCGTGGTATTCCTCATACATCACCATAGGTTCCGCCATATCTATCAGTGGGGGCCTCATGCCAAAGGCCGGTTCGATGATGGTGTCCGGCATGGGCACGGTAGCTCCGGCTCCGAGCCCGGTAAAGATCTTGGCGAACTCTGCTGTATCATCGTTATCATAAGTGGGGATATCCTTCCCTTCATTATCCTTCACCCGGCTGCCATCCTGGTTCAGCTCGTACAATCCGATGGTGAACAGCTGCATCATCTCCCGCGCATAATTTTCATCGGGATGGATAAACCGGGCGGGATTGGACCTCGGATTATTCAGGTGGGTGAGGTAAACGCCCATGCAGGGATGCAGGCTCACGCCCATCAAAAGATCCTTGAAGTTCCCAAAAGCATGTTCGATCAAGAGGTCGTAATAACTCGCCACGCCTTCGCCATAGCGATTCAGTTCCGAATTGAAAGAGATGACGAAAATTTCGCTCAGGGCAAAGGCGACCCTTTGCCTTAACAGGTCATTATTCGTCATATTAACCTGCCACCAGGCATAGTCAAAATGCTCACTTTCGGGCCTTTCAGGATAATCCAGGGTATCGCCGCCAGCCGCCAGGAAACGCTGCAAGCTGGTATCATAAACTTCCTGAATGAGCGGGCGGACAAAGGTGGGCGGCACTGCAAACTGCTGATCGATCCAGGTTTCAAAACCCAGTTTCGCTACCGAATCGATCGTACTCCTGTCTGCGCCCATCGTGGCCTGTGCCAGGAAGCGGCCGGCATCGATCAGTTTTCCTGTAAGCCCCGAAACCTTCAGGGTGTTGGCGCCTTCGGCGGCCTGCTCCCATCCGTCGGGCTGGAAATCACTGCTCGTCCTCACGCTAATGTTCCGGTCATGGCCTCCTCCGATGTAGTCGCCATAGGTTTGAGCACCTGACAGGCCGGCATGGCCCAACAGGAGCAATAAGAATAAGATTCTCATTGGAATGGTGCTTAATGAGTGTTAAATGCCTTATGATCTGTAAAAGCGAGAAATGAAGGGGGTATAACTGGGTAGGGTATATGCATGCTGTTCCCTCCTTAATGTTTTAGGAGGTGCATTTATTTTGTGGTGGATGCTTTTTTTTCATATTTGAGATCTGTAGAGGTGAGGGGGATAAGACGATTGGCCCTGCGTCCTTATTCGGCATTTGGGCAGATAGAAATATTACGCTAGAACCTATATCGTCCTGCCTGCGGATATTTCCGATGAGGAATTACAAGAGGCCATCGAGGAGGCCTTTACCCATTCCCGCTCTGGTGTCGCCCCCCGGCCGGTAACGAAAGCGGAGAAGAAAGCCTACTTCCAGACGCTGGGCATCAAATCGCTCAGCGAACTGGGCATCGGGGTGGATATTACGCTGGGGGAAGGGGCTTATAGGGGAAGGCAGGGAGTTGGAGGCAGAGGCCCTCATTGATATGATCAAAGAAGTGCTGATGTTGGGCGGAGCTGTTGGTTCTCTCTAGCCTGGAACTTTGCTTTAACGGTAAATGTTCTTAACTTTAGATAAAAACCGATCTAATGGAAAAATACCTCGTCGAATTAAAAGACCTTTCCAAACGGGCTTTTCTCCTGGAGCTTCTGGCTCAATTGGATTTTGTTGAAGTCAGGGTAGAAAAAGAGGACAAAGATAATAGCAAAGAGGAAGAAGGTTCTTATGACTTCTTTGCCTCTGCCGGACTTTTCAGTGGACGGGATATCAATGCTAACCAGCTAAGAAAAGAGGCGTGGCGAATTCCGAATTGATACTCTGCGATACCAATATCATCATTGAGTTTTATAAAAACACCCCTTCAATCGTTGACGAGTTAAGGAAAATTGGCCAGCCCAATATTGCTATCAGTATTGTAACGGCCGGAGAACTGGCCTATGGAGCATTAAATAAAAAAGAGCTCAATCAGATTCTGAAAGACCTTTCTCATCTTGAATTATTGCATATCGACCAACCTATTGGCGCCCTTCACTTGAAATTAATGACAGATTATTCACTCAGCCATAACTTAAACTTGCCTGACGCCTTCATCGCTGCTACTGCCATCCACCACGATATTCCACTATATACCCTCAACAAGAAGGATTTCAAATATATTTCGGGCCTTCAACTCTATTCTTAGGGAAGTTTCCAAGTCCTCCCCGCCGGGTATAAATGCAAAAAGCCCCAGCGAATGCCGAGGCTTCTTTTTGTAGACCCACTAGGAATTTGCCTTCACTATGATTATCAGTTAGTTATGTCAAAATTTTTATTTGAGTACATAGATGGGTACAAAGAAAGGCAGCCCAATTAGAGCAGCTTACAATGCCCAATTATCAATAGCCAATCCTTCAATCCGCTGAAAATGGCTAGTATTGTTGGTGATTAATACCATATCCTGCTCCAGTGCAATTCCGGCGATCAAAACATCATTATGTCCAATTACTTTACCGCTCTTTCTTAACTTCGCAAAGGCCTCTGCTGAAATGGTAGCCGCATTTAACGAAAGGGGAAGAACATTGTTCAATCGAACGAATTCCTCAAACCTGGCCAACTGCTTTTTGGCATCTTTATACAGCAAGCCATTCATCACCTCGTAATAAGTTACTACCGTAATGTTGATGAAGCCATGTTCTTTCAGATACTGGTCAACCTTCTCAACTACCTGGGGAGCGCCCCGGAAAAAATAGGAAACGGAATCTGTATCCAGGATAGCCTGCTTCATAATTCTACTTCCCGGTTAAAAAGTTCATCGCCCGTTTCTTTAGTTACGCGTAAAAGATCTTCAAAGTCTTCATCACTCATATCCGACCAGCTGCCAGCCAAAGCCAAAATGGCATTGCGGTTTTCTTCTTTTTCATCCAACCTGGTTTGAAGAGTGGATAAATAAGCATCGACAAGCTGAAGATGATCAACCGACAACTCGCTCAACCTTCTGAGAACAGATCTATATATATCAATTTTGGTCATGATCCCTGGATTTAAAATAAAGGGCCTACCGAAATAAGCCTATTAAAGGTAAGAACATTCAAGGGCTCCCACAAGTTCCTGGCGTGGTTGGGAGCAAGGTGATGAAGCAAATGCTGTCTTTTGCAACGGCAACTACTATTGCCGGCCTGCAAACGCCAAGTTGAACACTGCCTTTTTGTGCCTTTTTCGCGCAGCCCTACCGATCAGTGGGATTGGTAGGGCGAGCTATTTTCATGACTGCTAATCCCATGAGTTATGAAAAGGCTTTTCTGGAAACTCCTGATCCTGATCATGGGGTTGTTCCCTATGGGAAGCAGGTTTGTCGTTCCCCACTTTTCAAAATTAGCTAAAAGGGCGCCTGCCTGCAGGCAAGCCCGGGCGCAGTGGGAAACTGCACCCGGGCAAGAGCACGGCCGTCCACCACGATATTCCATGGTATACACTCAATGAAACTGCGCTGAAGAGCGGGAGAAACTTTTCCTGTCCGCTGTAGCGTGGCGAAGGCGGGCCGGGCCGGTTGTTCTACTACGCAAAAAGCCCCGGCGAATGCTGAGGCTTCTTTTTGTAGACCCACTAGGACTTCCCGACTGAGAATATCTAACTCGCTTCGCTCACAAGATCTTCTATGCCGGGATAAACTTCTCGTCCTGGTGGCCACAAAAGAAAGCCCCGGCGGATGCCGAGGCTTCTTTTTGTAGACCCACTAGGACTCGAACCTAGAACGACAGGACCAAAACCTGCTGTGTTGCCAATTACACCATGGGTCTAAACCATTTGAGGAACGTTCTCCTCTATTGCGGTTGCAAAGATAAAACGAAAAATGCTTATGCAAAAGTTCCCGGGGGATTTTTTTTCTTTCCACAGCCTGGAACAGTTTGGCTTTAGCAGCCCTGGCCTAACCTGCCCCGGTACAGGGCCGTCTGGGCCGGCCTCTCCAAGGCCCGGCAGCGTTAGCGCGGAGCCAACCTGCCGGTGTTTTGCCCCCGGACAAGCCCTGCGGAAACCCGGCAGCGTTTGCGGGGAGGCCAACCTGCCGGTGTTTTGCCCTTGAAAAAACACTTCCAGGTTTCAAAAAAAAACGCTGGAAGGTTTGGGAGCGCAGAGCCAACCTGCCGGTGTTTTGCCCCCGGGCAAGCCCTGCGGAAACCCGGCAGCGTTTGCGGGTGGAGCAGCCAACTGCTTTACTTTGCCCTTGAAAAAACACTTCCAGGTTCAAAAAAACGCTGGAAGGTTGACAAACTTGCTTTTTAAGGCCTCAAGAACTAATTTTATAGGAACAAAACTAACGCGCCCATGCCACCTAAAATCCCTCTTGAGCCGGTCCACTACTATCACATTTATAACCGTGGCAACAACCGCTGCCTGCTGTACCGAGAAGAAGAAAATTACCGGCATTTTCTAAAGCTCGCCAAAAAGTATATTATCCCGATCGCTGATGTTTATGCCTATGCTTTACTTCCCGATCACTTTCATTTTTTAGTTCGCATTAAAGAGGAAGAAGAGCTGGCTCAACTTGGGCTGATAACCCCTAAGAAAATTTCTGCCAGGTTTGGCCATTGGTTTAATGCCTATGCAAAAGCATTCAATAAAAAGTACGGCCGGGTAAGCAGCTTATTCGAAAAGAATTTTGAACGCAGCCTCATCCAATCAGAAAGCCATCTTTTAAGGATACTGTTCTATATCCACTGGAATCCTCAGAAGCATAGGTATACCAAAGATTATAGGAACTGGAAGTTCTCCTCCTACCTGTCTTTGCTTTCCGAAGCCCCCACCGTTTTAGCGAGAGCCCAAGTGCTGGAGTGGTTTGGCGGCAGACGAGCCATGGTAGAGGCCCATGAGGCGTATTTCTCTGGCCTGGAGGATGGCTGGGAGCCTTAATGGCCTAACCTGCCGGTATTTTACCCTCAGGTTAGCCCCGAGAAAAACCCGGCAGCGTTTGCAGGCAGGCCAGCCAAAGCATCACCTTGCCCATGACAAAACGCTTTAAGGTTTGAAAAACACTGGAAGGTTTGGGGAGCCGCCCTCTACCACAAATGATGCACCACCGGCTTAAAGTACTTCTTGTAAATGTGCTTCACCCCCTCCATCTGCGCGGCGCTCAGCGGGGGCAGGTTCTCGGCGGAGACGTTCGACAGCACCTGCGTTTCCTTGGAAGCGCCGGGTATGATGCAGCTTACCTCGTCGAACATCAGGATCCAGCGCAGGGCGACGGGCGCCAGGTTTTCGTGGCCGGGGAAGAGCTCCTGCAGTTCTTCCACGGCCTGCAAGCCCTTTTCGTAGTCTACGCCGGAGAAGGTTTCGCCCTTGTCGAAAGCTTCGCCCTCGCGGTTAAAGTGGCGGTGGTCGCCCTCCCCGAATTCACTTTTCAGGTGGAACTTGCCGGTCAGCAGGCCGCTGGCCAGGGGTACGCGCACGATGATGCCCACATTCTTTTCTTTGGCGCGGGGGAAGAACAGTTCCGAGGGGCGGTGGCGGAACATATTGAAGATGATCTGCACGGTGGCCACATTGGGATACTCGATGGCCTTCAGGGCTTCCTCCACCTTTTCTACACTGACGCCCAGGTGGCGGATCTTGCCTTCTTCTTTCAGCCGTTCAAAAAGCCCGAATATCTCCGGGCGGTAGTACACTTCAGTGGGCGGACAGTGCAGCTGGATCAGGTCGATGGTTTCCAGGCCCATATTGCGGAGGCTGTCTTCCACGAAGCCGCGCAGCACTTCCGGCTGGTAGGCCTCATTGGTGTGCGGGTCGAGCTGCCTGCCGCATTTGGTGGCCACGTAGATGCGTTCGCTGTGGCTGTTCACTACGCGGCCTACGGCTTTCTCACTTTCGCCCCCCTCATATACATCGGCGGTATCGATGAAGTTGACGCCCTCGTCGATGGCCGTGCGGAGGATGTGCTCCGCCTTATCGTGGTCGAATTCGGAGCCCCACTTACCGCCCACCTGCCAGGTGCCGAGGCTGATCTCTGATACTTTAAAGCCGGTCTTTCCTAATTGTCGGTAATTCATATTCGTTGGTTTTTTCTATTATATACAATCCCTGGCGGCACCAAAGGTTTGCCGGGCTGCCTGCTTTTGTCGATAAGAGGCCGGGAGTTTGCAGCGCGGCATGGGATAATCCGCAACATGCTTTATCTTTGAACTGAAATAAACCAATACACCACCATGTCTGATCCGAGATCTTCCCTAGCCTTGATTTTTTTATTGACTGCTCTTTTCCTTTTTCCCCAATGCGCCGGTTCCGGCGGCGAGCAGGCGGAAAGCACCTCCGAAGAAGGACAGGAAGCCACCACCGCCCCGGCAGAGAAAAACCTCAAGATATACTACGTGGAGGTTTCCCGGCTGGAAGACCCCTCCGGAAGCAGTGAGAAAGACTGCACCAATACAGGCTGCTATGTAAAAGTGCCGGGAGAAGCCAGCCCCCAACTTTTCATAGACCTCAAAAACTGCGACAGCAGCCTGACTTACACCGAGATCAGAATCACCCCCCGGCTGACAGCCGCCGGCGGAAACAGCACCAAACTGGAAGGCCGGCGCCTTTCCCAGCTTGAGCCTGGCCGCCCCATCACCGTACCTTTTGATATCCCGGCGGATTTCCCCCTCGACAGCCTGAGGGCCGTGAGTATTGATGGGCAGTGGCAGGTTGGAGCGCGGACGGAGGAGGGTAGTTGGTTGATGGAGGAAGCTTGTGGGCAGTGAGGCAGTGAGCAGTTCAGTTTGCAGTGGGCAGTGGGCAGTGAGGCAGTGAGGCAGTGAGGCAGTGAGGCAGTGAGGCAGTGAGGCAGTG
>CAYVVK010000286.1:0-8070 GCA_964454855.1 uncultured Phaeodactylibacter sp.
TATGTCTTTGGTTTGCCAGATGTCTTTTCCGGAACACAGCCCTGCCTTTTCTTCCAGCGTCATCTGCTGTACCAGGCGGCGGGCTTCATCGCGGTATTCTTTCATGATGGTGGTGGTTTTGGAAGAAGGAACAACTTAAGGATAATTTGGGAGGGGAGGAAAGCTGAGCCCGGCTTTTTGTTTTGGAACTGGGGGCCTTTCGGGAGAGGCTGTCGCCCAGGCCCGTGCAGCGCATCCGATAGTATGGCTACGCTATTGGTCAGCAGGCCGCCGATGACTTCCAGGATGGTGAAGCCAAGGTTGAGGAAAAAGGCGATGGTGAGATTTCTGCCGGAATGATCGTGATCATGGCTGTGTGGCATATTTGAGGATTTTTTCAAAAAAAATGAGCTGCGAATAGCGTTTAAACAATACTCCACCTTTTTAAGACAATAGTGAGGGCGAAAGGTGCAATAAGCCTGCAACTTTGTTTTATCAACAAAAAACACCTGTCATGAACACCTTATCCGCTTTAAAGAACAGCCTCCTTGCCCGCCCGGTAAAATGGTTGTTTGCCATTCTTTGCAGCAGCTCCCGATACAAAGTGAAATCCCTTGTCGAGTGGGTGGAAAGCAGACAGTCGGTAGAATCGATTGCCAAGGCCGGGAAGGAAGTGTCGGCGGAGGATTACCTGATGCCGGAGATCTACTATTACCCCCATTCCAACCTGTAGGCCATCTCTCCGCCGGCTCGCTACGGCCTGGAATGTCTCTAATTGGGCATCATTGCCGATGCCATGGGGATTGGATCGGCGGTTTGCCCCTCCTTTCTGCGGGAATTCAGGTACTGGTGGAGTAGGGTTGTATGGCAGTTTATATGATGTATATTCTTTGAAGAAGCGTAGCCATGGTTTAGCTAATCCACTTCCAGTATAAAGCCTTTGCCATGCACATTGCGAATGCGCACTTTAGGATCGGCTTCCAGATACTTGCGCAGTTTAAAAATGAACACATCCATCGTTTTGCGGTTGAAAACATCGTTTTTCCCCCAGATATCCTTCAGGGCGTCAGCCCGGGGCAACAGCTCGTTGGCGCGCCGGCAGAGCATTTGCAGCAGCAGGGCCTCTTTTTCTGTAAGCGGCCTGAATTCTCCTCCGTAATAGAGGCGCTGGTTGGGAAAATCAAACCGAAACTTGCCCAGCTGGTACAGCTGTTGTTCTTCCTCTTGCCCGGCCGCCCTGGAACGCTTGAGGATGGCCTGTATCTTCGCCAGCAACACTTCTTCATCGATCGGTTTGGTGATGTAGTCATCACAACCCAGCTTGTAGCCTTTGAGCTTATCGACTTTCAGGGCACGGGCCGTTAAAAAAATGAAGGGAAGTTCGGGGTGGCGCCGGTTTAGGGCTTCCGCCACAGTGAAGCCATCTGTATCGGGCAGCATAATATCGAGAATGCACAGGCCGAAAGCAAACTGCCGGGCCAATGTGAGGGCTTCTTCTCCCTTTCTGGCCAAACGGACAGCGTAATCGTTCATCTCCAGGTAAGCTTTGAGGATGTATCCGAAACTCTCGTCGTCTTCAACCAACAGGATATTCATTTTTTTCGCTTATGCTCGCGGTAAAAGGATATGAAATTCCGTGCCCCTGCCTACCTGGCTGTGGAAACTGATCTTTCCTCTATGTGCTTCCACTATTGCTTTCACATAGCTTAAACCCAGGCCGAAACCTTTGGTGGTTGCTGTTTTTTCACTGCGACCCCGAAAGAACTTTTCGAAAATATTAAGCTGAATGTCCTCCTCCATTCCCATACCGTTATCGCGAATAGAGAAGAGCAGGCCCTCTTCGGCCTGTTCGGTACGGATAGTTACCTGCACCGGTGGCTCGGAATATTTTATGGCATTGTCCAGCAGGTTGTACACCAGGTTGAACAGGTGAGCGGGATCACCTTCGATCAGCGGTTGAGCCGCTTTCAGCCTAAGTTCCAGCCTCCCTTCCTTTTCCTGCAGCAGTAGCTCACAGCTATCTGCTACCTTGCAGATGATGGAATGGAGGTTAGCGGCCTTTTTGTCCAGCGTGAAGTTACCGGCATCGGCCATGGCTATCTGCAGAGCCTTATCCACCTGATTTTCCAGCCTTTTGCTCTCCTTGCTGATCAACTGCAGGTAATTCTTTTCCGCAACTTCCAGTTTCCGGGCACCACTCTGCTGCAGTACTTTTGAGGCCAGGGCAATGGAAGCAATGGGCGTTTTGAACTCATGCGTAAGATGGTTAATGAAATCGTTGCCCTGATCGTCCTGGCAGCTTCCATTCCTGTATTGTTCGGTTCTTTTTACTCCAGACAGCCCGACGATGATGATGGTGGCCCGGGAGAGGCTACTGAAGAGATACAACCCGCCTCTTCCTGTGGAGACCCCATCGCCATTTACGAAGCTCCCTCCCGTATCCCGCTCCGGCAATTCGTACTAAGAGAAATGGGCAGCCTCGAAGGCAAAACAGTGATCGACCTCGGCGCCGGCTCCGGTTTTTTCGCCTTTGAGATGGCGGCCTCCGCAGACAAGGTCATCGCTACCGAATTGGACCCGCTCTTCCTGGATTACATGAAAGAAAAGAAAGAAAGGCTGGGCGTAGCCGGTTTTGAAATACGGCGAGCCGACAGCAACCACAGCGAGCTGGAAGGCCTGCGTGCAGATTACGCGCTAATGGTGTATGTCTTCCACTACCTGGAAGACCCTAAATCCTTTCTGGCCAGCCTGAAAAAGGCCCTGCAGCCCGGTGGCCGGCTGTATATCGCCAACGCCCAGCTGTCGCCGGTGATCATAAAAGACTATCTGGAGCTGGCGGGTTTCGCCCAAATCAAAGAGGTGCATTTCGTGCACGAATTACCCGGCTGTGGGCCACAGCCCATCCAGCTTATTTCCGGGCAGCTGCCGGTGGAAAAATAAGTATCGCGGCAGGCCTGCCCGCCCGGCTTCACAGAGAAACGGCCCCGTCCCGTCCACGGGGCCGTTTCATCATTTTCAGCCATTTTATCCTGCCGGGCACGCCTCTCTTCCTAACCGTAATGGATGAAGCGGCATTAAGCCTGAACCCAGGATTACATCTGGTAAAGCCCTCTCAGTGTCGGGAATCGCTGCAGTATTTCTTTCTGATCTCTTCAATTTTCTCTTCTTCCCCGATGATGAGCAGTTCGTCCCCTTCTTCAAGCATAGTACCGCCGCGCGGAAAAAGGGCCTTTCCTCTCCGCCTGACAATGGTGATGAGGCTTTCGCCGGGCAGGTCAAGCTCCCTGACTTGCCGGCCGATGAAGTATTCCGTTTTATTTCCCCGTTTAAGCTGGAGGGTGATAAACAGCTCTTCTTCCAGGATAAGCTCTTTCAATTCTTTTTCATCCTGGGCGTATTTCCAGCGTTCGTAAAAATCGGGGGTGTCGATCATATTTGAAAAGTGCACGAGTATCCGAAAGTGCTGGCCGGCTCTCCGCTCCGAACTAATGAGAAACACCAAACAGTTTTTCTTCGGTTTCCGCTTCTTTTCTTCGAAGGGCTCCAATAGCTCTTCGCCAATCTCTATACCGGGATGGATACGCACCAGGGCCGCTGCGGTTTCGATATCCTGTTCCAGCTTAATGTGCTTTATGGCAGCGGCTTTTCCCGCCTCCAGGGGTTTTTCGCTGGATCGAAGCAACTCTTCGAGAAGTACACTTTTGGAAATGGCCAGCTTTTTTGAGCATTTATCGGCCACCAACTCCACGATCTGCTCATAGCCTGACACATCGGCCAGATCCAGCACAATGGCGTTTTTCACTACTTTTTCATACTCGTCTTCGTCGCGCAGGCCTTTTTCCCGGACAATCTCTCGCAACTCCTGGTCCAGCCCTTCGTATTGGTATTTCCCCAGGCGCGCGTGAACGTGAAAGATGGCTCCTTCCCGCTCGATCCTGCCTGCAGCATATTTGAAATACCAAACTACCGAGACCGTGACCACCGTCAGGGTAAACAGTATAGACAGCAAGCCCATTTCCACGATCAGATAAGCAGAAAGGAAAAAACCGGCAAGTTGCATCCATGGATAAAAAGGAGACCTGAAGCCGGGATCGTAGCCTTCGATCCTGCTCTCCCGCATAACAATAACGCATATATTGAGTATGGCGAATAACAGGAGCTGGAAAGCGCTGGCCAATTTAGCTACCCCTTCCACATTGAATATGAGTAGAAACAGGATCATGACGAGCATAGTGGCTATGGTAGAAACGTAAGGAGTATCGAACCGCCCTATTTTACCTAAAGAATCCGGCACCAGCCGGTCGCGCGCCATAGCCAGGGGATATCTCGCCGCCGACATGATCCCGGCATTGGCCGTAGAAGCAAAGGCGGCTATGGCCGCGATAACGACCAGAATAAGGCCGGTTTTTCCGGGCAGCCATCCCATGAAAACTTCCCCGGCAGTAGCCACCGGAGTGAGGTCTGCATGAAATTCCTCGGCGTCCAGGAGCATGACCATAATAAAAACTCCGATAACATATATGATGGTAGCGGTCACCAGAGAAAGTATCATTCCCAGGGGAATGTTCCTGTCCGGATTCCGCACCTCTTCCGAAACGCTGGCTACCTTAGTCAGCCCGGCATAGGAAACGAAGACCAGGCCGATCGTTGCAAAAAAACCCTGCGGGCCAAACTGAAAGAAAGGATCAAATTCTTCCCGCAGCACACGAAAAAAGTTGACTTCCAACAAGGCAAAGAGGCCCTGAACGACATAGAACAGCAATATGACAATGAGGATAGAAACCAGCGCTTTTTGCAACCAGCTGCTTTCCTTCGCACCTATGATATTCAATAGGCTAAAGACGATGGTCAATCCTATGGCCACGGGAACAATGGGCAGGTCGATAAAAATAGCGACATAGGCCCCCATGCCAATCAGTGCAAAGGCACTTTTAAAGATCAGCGCCAGCCAGGTTCCGATCCCGCCTATAGTCCCGAAAAGAGGCCCCAGGCTTCGGTCGATGAAATAATAAGCGCCACCTGCTCTCGGCATCGCCGTCGACAGCTCCGCCACGCTGACCATCGTAGGCAGGATGAAAAAGCCGGCTAACAGATAGGCTAATATAACGGAGGGGCCGGTCTTTGCCGCCGCGAGGCCCGGTAACAGAAAGAAACCAGAGCTGAACATAGCTCCAGTGCTGATCGCATAAATATCGAATAAAGTAAGTTCTTTTTTCAGAGAGGCATTATTTTTTGTTGCCATAATTTTCCACGTTTAAAAAAAGGGTGCTTCAGGAGGTGATAATCACAGCTATTAATACGATGTGCTTATTGTTTGTAAAACAGTTCTCCTTCCATAGAAGGGATACAGCAGCGCTGATGTTCAACGAGGAAGCTGCCACGCTTCAAGCTCCCGGGCCCTGAGTCAGGAAGAAGGCCGGCCCGCTTTGGAAAAGACCTTCCCATTCCTGTTCATTCCGATGAAACTTAAACAACTGTTCGGCGTTTAAACTTGTATTGGTTCTACCTCCCGCCACCACAAAAAATGGCAGGCTCCCCTTTCTGTCTTTTTTTGTTGCATACTTCACAATATGTCACATAAAAAAATGTTATATCTTTGCCGGCCTAATTCTTACCCTTGTTATTTTATACCCCAATTACCCATTTCGAACGTATTTTTGGCATCAACGCGATGCCTTGTATCACCAAAAACCGTTTATAGTATGCAACGCTCACACCCATTCCCGGGGCACCGCAGCCGCCCGGGCATTCTCCTTTTTATTTTCTGGCTATTCAGCGCCGGGTTGCTCTCTGCCCAGGCTCCCGTCATTGAAGGTGAACTGCGGCAGTGGCACCGTATAAGCCTGACTTTCGATGGCCCCGGCAGTTCCGAAACCGCCAATCCCAACCCTTTCAGCGACTACCGGCTGGAGGCTACCTTCACCAACGGCAGCACCAGCTACACGGTGCCGGGTTTCTTTGCAGCCGACGGCAATGCCGCCGAAACCAGCGCCGACAGCGGTAACAAGTGGCGAATCTACTTTGCTCCGGACAAAACAGGCACCTGGAATTACACTGTTTCTTTTAAAAAAGGTAATGACGTGGCCATCAACGGGGGCGGCACCTCCGCAGGCTTCATGGACGACTACAGCGGAAGCTTAGACGTACTGGCTACCAACAAAGCCGACAAAGACAACCGCGCCAGAGGGCGCCTGCAATACGTCGGAGAGCACTACCTGCAGTACGCCGGCACGGGTGAGTGGTTCGTCAAGGCAGGAGCCGATGCCCCGGAGAACACCCTGGCCTATGAAGATTTTGACGAAGTGCCCAACAAGAGAAACCTGCGCAAATCCTGGGCGCCCCATGCCGGCGACTACAACGCCTCGGAGGCCAGCGAGTACACCTGGCAGAACGGCAAAGGCACAGAGCTTCTGGGCGTCGTGCGCTACCTGTCGAACAAAGGCGTGAACGCCATGTCCTTCCTCACCTTCAGCCTGCAGGGAGATGACCACAACGTCTTTCCCCACCGCATCAATGGCAATGTCGGCGATTACAACAGCACCCCAAAGCTCAAACTCTGGGCGGAAGCCGTTCACCAGGACCGCTTCGACGTATCGCGCCTGGCACAATGGGAACGCATCTTTTCCTACGCCGACCAGAAGGGCATGTTCCTGCACTTCAAACTCCAGGAACAGGAAAACGACCAGCTGATGAACGGCGGCAACCTGGGCCGCGAACGCAAACTGTACTACCGCGAACTCATCGCCCGATTTGCCCACCACCTGGCCCTCAACTGGAATATGGGCGAGGAGAACAGCCAAACCACCGCCCAACACAAGGACATGGCCGACTTCTTTGCCGCAAATGACCCCTACGGCAACCTCCGGGTCATCCACACCCGGCCCGGGGCAAAAGAACAGGTGTACGGGCCCCTCCTGGGAACAGCCTCCGACTTTACCGGCGCCTCCCTGCAGACCTCCAGCGTCACCTTCGAAGAACTCTTTGACCATGCCCGGGAATGGGTGAGCCGCTCGGCCGAAGCCGGCAAAAAATGGGTGGTGGCCGTGGATGAACCTGGTAATGCCGCTATAGGGGCCGATGCCGACCCCAACGACCGCAAGCTGGTGCGCCATAAAGTCGTTTGGGCTACCTTCATGGCCGGCGGCGCCGGCACGGAGTTCTACTACGGCTATCAGACCGGCTGCACCGACCTGGACTGCCAGGACCACCGCAGCCGCGACCAGAAATATACCGACGCCGCCATCGCCCTGAAGTTCTTCCAGCGACATTTCCAGCCCTACCTGCCCCATGTGGAAAATGATGACAACCTGACCGGCGATAACAATGACTACGTACTGGCAAAGGCCGGCCAGGCCTTTGCCATCTACCGCCCCAACGGAGGCAGCACTTCCATCAACCTGCCCGCCGGCTCCTGGAAACTGAGCTGGTACAACCCCCGCACCGGAAGCCTGGATAATCCCGTCGCCTTTTCAGGCAATACCCTTAGCGCGCCGGATAACAATGACTGGACAGCACTCATCACCGCCTCCGGCTGTGTTGCCGACACACCCTGCGATGACGGAAATGACTGCACTCAAAATGATGTGTACGATGAAGACTGCAATTGCCAGGGCACCCTCGCCGATGCCGACAACGACGGCGTATGCGATGCCGAAGACATCTGCCCCGGTTTCGATGACGGCCTCGATGAAGACAATGACGGCATTCCCGACGGCTGCGACGAATGCGACGCCAACCTCAACGGCACCTCCTGTAATGACGGCAATGATTGCACCTTGAATGACGTGTATGATGCCGACTGCAATTGCAAAGGCACTATCGCAGACGCCGACAACGACGGCGTATGCGATGCCAATGACCAGTGCCCCGGCTTCGACGATATGCTCGATGAAGACAACGACGGCATTCCCGACGGCTGCGATGAGTGCGACGCCAACCTCAACGGCACTCCCTGCGATGACGGCAATGACTGCACCATAAATGATACCTATAATAAGTACTGCGACTGCCGAGGCACCATCGCAGACGCCGACAACGATGGCGTCTGCGACGCCGAAGACATCTGCCCCGGCTTCGATGACAACCGGGACA
>CAYVVK010000287.1:0-8020 GCA_964454855.1 uncultured Phaeodactylibacter sp.
TTTCGCCGGCGAGGCCTTCACCCAATGCCCTCTGACCACCGACCATAAAGTGCTGAAAGACTTCCTTGCCCGCCTGGAGTGTGGCATACTGGAAGACGGCACCGCCATCGGCATGGGCCTGGCCACTGCGGTGCGCCACCTGGAGAACAGCGAAGCGAAAAGCAAAGTGGTTATCCTGCTCACCGATGGCGTGAATAACGCCGGCTACATCAACCCGCTGATGGCCGCCCAGATCGCCCAGCGGCTCGGCGTAAAAGTGTACACCATCGGGGTGGGCTCCACCGGCGACGCCCTCACTCCCGTCAGCCGCCGCAGCGACGGGCGCTATATATTCGGCCTGGCGCGCGTGGAGATCGACGAGGGCCTGCTGCAGGAGATTGCCCGGATGACGGATGGGGCTTACTTCCGCGCCACCTCGGCGGAAAGCCTGGAGCGCATCTACGAGCGCATCGACCAACTGGAGAAAACAAAGATTGAAGTAACTGTGCTGAAGCGGTACAGCGAAGCTTTTCACCCTTTCGTGTTCTGGGCTCTGATATTGCTGTTGGGTGAAGCGCTGCTCCGGTATACCATTCTGCGCACCATTCCATAAACTGAACAACACTACCGCACCATGCTGCGATTTGAATATTCCGAACACTTATTTGCCCTGGCCCTGATCCCGGTGTTGCTGGTTTTCTTTTGGCTGGCCCGGCGGTCGCGCGGGCAGGCGCTCCGGCGCTTTGGAGAGCGCCGCCTGCTGGAGCAGCTCATGCCTGAAGCATCCCGCTACAAGCACTATCTGAAGTTCGGCATCCTGCTCCTGGCCATCGCCATGCTGGCCATCGGCTGGGCCAACCCGCAGTATGGCACCAAACTCCAAAAGTTCAAACGCAAGAGCGTCGATGTTTTTATCGCCTTTGACATCTCACAGAGTATGCTGGCGCAGGACATTTCGCCGAGCCGCCTCGGCCGCGCGCGCCGATTCGCCCAGAATCTGGTGGAAGGACTGAGAAGCGAACGCCTGGGGCTCATCTTTTTTGCCGGCAGCGCCTTTGTCCAGTCCCCCATCACCCAGGACTTCAATGCCGTGATGCTGGCCCTGCGCAGCGCCAATCCCGATATGATCCCGAACCAGGGCACCGCCATTACCGACGCCATAGCGCTGGCGGAAGACTCTTTCGACGAAAACAACAAAAGCCATAAAGCGTTGATCATTATTACAGACGGGGAGAATCACGACGAGGATGCCGTAAGCGCCGCCCGCACTGCCCGGGAAAACGGATTGCTCATCTATACCGTGGGCGTGGGCACGCAGGAAGGCACCTTCATTCCCCTCACGCAGGATGGCCGGCAGAGCTACAAACGCGACCGGGCCGGCAACCCGGTGGTCAGCCGCCTCAATGAAGAGACCCTGCAGCAGATCGCCAGGGCTGGTGACGGAACCTATTTCAACCTCTCTGAAGGCAGCGCCCGGGTTCTGGAAGCCCTGAAAGAGAGGATCGGCGATATGGAAAAAAGAGAACTGGAACAGCGCGTATTCTCAGAGTACAACAGCTACTTTCAGTGGTTTGTGGGCCTGGGAATACTCTTCCTGCTGTTTGAGTTCTTCATCCCCTATCGCAAGAGTGAGCGCCTGCCCGGCGACGGCCTGTTTGAAGTGTAAAAACGACAACATGATACTTATTCGCACTATTCCAATACTGGCTGCCCTTCTCTTCTCGTTTGCCCCTGCCTCTGTGGAGGCCCAGGCCAGCCACCGCATGCTGCGCAAAGGCAATGAGGCCTACGAAGAGCAAAACTATGCGGAGGCGGAAGAGTACTACCGGAAGTCACTGCAGGAACAAAGCAGCCTTAAGAGCAGCTACAACCTGGGCAACGCCATATACCAACAGGGGCGCTACGAGGAGTCCATCCGCCGCTTTGAGCATACCGCAGAAAAAGCCCGTAACAGCGAGGATAAAGCTTCCGCTTATCACAACCTGGGTAATGCCTACCTGCAGAGCGGGCAGGTCGAAAAGAGCATCGAAGCCTATAAGAACGCCCTGCGGCTCCGCCCTTCCGATAAGTCGACCAAGTACAACCTGGCACAGGCTCAACGCATGCTCAAAGAGCAGCAGCAACAGGAACAACAACAAGAGCAGGAGCAGGGGCAGGAAGAAAAAGACCAGCAACAACAGCAGCAAGAACAGCAGCAAGACGCCGGCCAGCCCCAGGATCAGCAAAAACAACAGCAACAAAAACAACAACAGCCTTCTCCACAGGAACAACAACAACAGCAAAAGCCCGGCGAGAGCCAGAGCGGAGAAGGCCAACCCAAAGAAAGCCGCGCCCTGACCGAAGAGGAAGCCCTGCGCCTGCTGGAGATCATCGAAGATGAAGAGCTTCGCGTGATGGAAAAGATGAAAAAAGGAGAGGGAAAAACGCAACCCAAAGAAAAAGACTGGTGATTCGCATTTAAACCATAAACCTGTTTTGCCATGAAGAAAGTGCTCAGCTTAATTTCGGCATTTGCCCTCACCATCGGGCTGCTTTCTGCTCAGGAAGGCGCCCGCTTTACCGTGGAGGTAAGCAGCGACTCCATTTTGATGGGCAATTACTTCAAAGTAACTTTCACCCTGGAAAGTGCCCAGGGAGACGAATTTGAAGCCCCCCAGTTCCGGGATTTCGACATTATCAGCGGGCCCAACTACTCCTCCAGCCTCAGTATCATGAACGGGGAGTCCAGCCAGACGGTGTCCTACTCCTACTACCTGCGGCCGAGGGAAGTGGGCAATTACTACATCGAGCCCGCCAGCATAGCCGTAGGCGATGAGATCCTGGAAACCCTGCCGGTGGAAGTGATCGTCGTTCCTAATCCCGATGGCATAGAACAGCAGCCCGAGCGCCAGATGGCCCCGCAGCTGAATTTCGGCTGGGACGGCTTCGAATGGCCGGATCTTTTCCGGGAATTCCTTGCCCTGCCTCAGCAGCCTCAGGAGAAGAAAACGAAAAAGAAGCGCAAGACCTATAAGCTCTAAAGCAAGCTATGTTTAAATTACCAGGGATACTCACTGTCTTTGTTCTGGCTCTTACTTCTCCCTGTTTGCTTTACGGGCAGGGAGAAGTATCCTTTATTGCCACCGCCGATGCGCGCCAGCTGGTAAAAGGAAGCTATGTCGACGTATCCTTTACCCTTAAAAATGCCGATGGCAACAACTTCACCCCCCCCGCTTTCGAGGGTTTCCGGGTGATCTCCGGGCCCAGCCGCTCCGTGCGCACCTCTATCGTAAATGGCCGGATGAGCAAGGAGGAAAGCTATATCTACACATTGCAGGCCAGGGGCACCGGCCAGCTTACCATCGGCCCGGCTTCCATCCGCGCCGATGGCCGCAACCTGCGTACCCGGCCCCTCACCATCGAAGTGGTAAAGGGAAGACAAGGCGGCCGCAGGGAAGAGGCCTTCATTCGCGCCGAACTCCACACTACCGAAGCCTGGGTGGGGCAACAGTTGTTGCTCGACTATAAACTCTACACCACCGTCGATGTGGAAAGCTTCAATATTCTGGAAGAAGCCGATTACCAGGGTTTTTACGCCCAGGATATCCGCCGTTACGACGGGCGCATCATTCGTGAGGTGATCAATGGCGCGCAATATGTCACCAAGATACTCAAGCGGGTAGCGCTTTTCCCCCAGCAGGCCGGAAACCTGACAATAGGCCCGATGAACGTGCAGCTCGGCATTGTGAAAGAAGGGCAAAGCCGCAGAAACAGCTATTTCTTTTCGCCGGAGGTCAGGCGCGTCCCCGTGGAAACAGATGCAGTTACCATCAATGTGTCCCCACTTCCGGAAAACCCGCCCCCTTCCTTCACCGGAGCAGTAGGAAACTTCAGCATGCTGAGTTCCCTCAACCGCAGCACAGCCACCACCGACGATGCCTTATCGCTCAAACTCACCATTAGCGGTACCGGAGACATGAAAAGGGTACAGGCGCCGGAGCTGCAGGCGCCGGAGGAATTTGAACTCTACGAACCCAAGGTGCTGGAAGAGTCTACCTACGAAAATGGAGAAGGCATCACCGGGAAGAAGATATTCGAGTACCTGCTCCTGCCAAAGGAAGCAGGAACCTATCAACTGCAACCTGCTTTCAGCTATTTCGACCCCGACAGCGCCCGCTACATCACGGTCGATGAGCAGGTATACACCCTCAATATCCGCCCCGGCACCCAGGCCGGCGGCGCCACAGCTCCACGCATAGGGCCCGGCGAAAGCGAGGAGGAAGACATAAGGTACATTAAGCTCAACCCCGCCCTGCATAAAAAACGCCGGCCCTTTCTCGGCTCGGGCCTCTTTTGGCTGCTCATCGCGCTACCCTTTGCCGGCCTGGGAGGCATCATGTTATACAAAAGATGGATAAGCCGGAGAAAGGACATCGACCCGGCCCTGCTACGCAGCCGCAAAGCCAAAAAGATAGCCGAACAACGCCTGGCCAGCGCCCGGCAGCACCTGCAGGCGGGAGACAGCCGTTCTTTCTACGATGAGGTGTCCAAGGCCATGATGGGCTATGTGTACGACAAACTGCACATCCCCCGCTCCGCCGTCACCAAAGAGGAATTAAGAGAACGGCTCCGGCAATTACAGCTGGAGCAACAGGCAATCGAGCGGTTCATGGCCATCATCAACAACTGCGAGATGGCCCTCTTTGCCGGTAAAGACCATACGGAGGCCATGCAGGAGACCTACCAGAACGCGCTGCAGGTACTCTCCGCCATCGAGAGCAGAATTTCCGGGAAGTAACCCACAACCCCTCTTAATTGGCAAAACCCACCAGTTGATCAAAAAGCCCGCCAAAAGGCTCATTGCCCGGAGCATGGTATCGGGATTCACGGTAGATTTGTACCTGCTTGCCATTCCGGACAAGGAGTGGCCCCGAACTAAGACAAAGAAATCACCCGATGAAAACAATGTTCCTGGCGCTGTTTGCCGGCCTTTTGCTGGCGGCAGCGCTAATCAAATAATTCCGCCAGCTTATTTTCCAGGGCTTCTCCTCTTAGGTTGCGGGCGAGGATGCGGCCCTCGGGGTCCAGGAGTATGGTATGCGGAATGGAGCGCACCCCATAGGCCTGGGCCACTTCATTGGCCCAGCCTTTGAGGTCGCTGACGTGCTGCCACTCCAGGCCATCGCTTTCTATGGCCTGCACCCAGCGGCCGTGTGTCTTGTCCAGGCTGACGCCGAGAATCTCAAAGCCTTTGTCTTTATATTTCTGATACAGCCGCACGACATTCGGGTTTTCCCGGCGGCAGGGCCCGCACCAGCTGGCCCAGAAGTCAACCAGCACCACCTTCCCGCGCAGCTCACTCAGGCTGAAGCCTTCGCCGGAGGGGGTCTTCTGTGTGAAATCAGGCGCTTCCCCTCCGATGACGAAGGCCCTGGCACGTTCTACCTCTGCCTTCATACTGGCAGCAGCTCCCGGATCACTTTCTTCGAAGGCCTGGATAAACTGCTCTGCGAAATAGGTGAAATTGCCGTTCCTCTTTTCCTTCAGCACGCCTATCAGGCCGGAGAGGGCCAGCTTGTGCCCCCCGCTTCCCCGCTCAAAATTGAGCAGTATTCCGTCAAAGTATTCCCGCTGTACTTCTTCGCTAAGGCCTACGCTGCTTAGGGTGGTGGCGTATGACTTAAAAGCCTCGAATACCCAGGGCAGGGTATTATAGGCCTCATCCCTGAAGTCGACGAAGCGGAAAAACTCATTGGCAAAGTAATCGAGTTCATTGTCGTAGCCGCGGGGGTTGTTCTGATAGCTCAGGTAGGTATTGATGGCAACGATCTTTCCCAGGAAAGGGTCCTTCTCCTGTGTAGCGTTCAGCAGCGCCAGCTTTTGTTCATCCAGCGCTTTCATCTCCGCCACAATATTTTCACTTCCCTCTCCCTGAGCCATCTGATACTTCCTGGCGAGAATAGAAGACTTCCGGCGCAGCTGCTCCATCTCTTCTTTGAGCGACTCATAGGCCACATTAATATCGGAGGAAACGATATCGGCGCTGCGCAGGTTGGCGCATTGGCCTGTAATTTCCACGGTTCCTTCCTGCCCGAGTATGAGGGGCTTCATATTCTGGTTGCTGGAACCCACGTAATAAAAACGAGGCTCACTGGCGGGAAGGTGGAATTCGTATACCTCTTCGCCTTTCTTCTCGGCCCTTTGCAGGGCATGGAAACTACTCCCGTCAAATTCGAACAATACCGGCACATCGGAGCAGCTGGAAAGCGTAGCGCGCAGGTTTACGGAAGAAGATGCCTGAGCACCGGCCCGGGAGACAAAGGTGAGCAGTATAATACCCAGTAGTAATCTTAGCATGGCCATCTGATTTTTTTTATCCTGTTGAAGTGATATGAGCAGGCTTTTCGTCCAAAACCGGCATTTGCCGGCAAACTCAAAAGTAAGCGTATTTGAGAGCAAGAAAAAGCGGGCCGTAAAATTTATCGGCCTGCGGGGGGCACTGGCCTAAGGGCGCTCCCTGAAAGGCAACAATTGCTTATCTTACAGGTTCTATAAAAAACAGAAAAGAGAGGACTTAGCAATGCAATACCGCAAAGAGATCAATTTCAACAACAATAATCCATTCAGCTCCATCATAGGCATCGTCCTGGGCATTCTGCTGCTCCTGGGCTTGTTTTTTATCGCCCGTTTCATCTTTACCATACTTTACTATCTGTCTCCCCTGTTCCTGATTGCCGCCCTGGTAATCGACTACAAGGTGGTACTGGGCTATGGAAAATGGGTCGTAGGGCTGGTGAAGCGGAACGCCCTGCTCGGCGCCGGCGCCATCCTGCTCAGCGTGCTCGGCTTTCCCCTGCTGACGGTATTCCTGCTGGGCAAGGCCCTGCTCAAAAGGCAGATGAAGCAGGCCCAGCGAGAAGCCGAAGAGCAGCAGGTAGGCGACTACATTGAGTACGAAGAACTGGACAGCGATTCTCTCGACCTGCCGCAGATCGACCGGGAAGAACCCCTGCCTAAGGACTCCAACCGCTACGACGACTTTTTTAAAGAAGAATAAATTGGGCCTGCTCTCCCTCATAGGCATACTACTGGCTACCGGCTACGCCCTCCTCATCCAGCGTAGCCTGCTGGCCTGGAACCGCCTTCCGGAATGGCGCCCCCCTCCCAACTTCAACCCCGGCCTGAGGATATCCGTCCTCATCCCAGCCCGTAATGAAGCAGCAAATATCAGCCGCCTGCTCGACAGCCTCGCCCGTCAGGACTATCCCTCGCACCTTTTTGAAACCATTTTGATCGATGATCATTCGGAAGACGGTACCGCGGCTATCGCCGAAGCACACCCTCTGCCCGGGCTGCAGGTACTCCGGCTGGCGGGCCCCTCAGGAGATGAGGGCAAAAGCGCTTTCGGGAAGAAAAAAGCCCTGGAATACGGAGTAGCGCGGGCCCGGGGAGAGCTGATCATTACCACGGATGCCGATTGCGAACTTCCGCCTTCCTGGCTGCGCATGCATGCCTCCTCCCGGCAGCAGACGGGCGCCGCCATCATCGCTGCCCCTGTGCTTTTCTCTCCTGCCCGAAATGCCCTGGAGCGCTTTCAGGCCCTCGACTTTGCCGGTATGATGGCATTAACGGGCGCAGGCATCTCCGCCCGTTTTTTGTATCTGGCCAACGGCGCCAACCTCGCCTTTTCCAAAGATACCTTCCTGGAAGTAGGCGGCTATGAGGGCAACCGGCACGTTGCATCGGGAGACGACATGTTCCTCATGCAAAAGGTAGCCCGCCGTTATCCGGAAAAAGTATTTTTCCTTAAAAGCCGGGACGCCACCGCCGACAGCCTGCCGCAAAGCGGGCTGAAGGGCCTTATCCGACAGCGCCTGCGCTGGGGCAGCAAGAACAGAAGCTTTGGTGACTGGCGGGTGACGCTGGCCCTGGCCCTGGTGTTCGCCTATTGCTGGTTTGTTATTGCCCTCCTGCCGGCCCTGCTTTTTTATGGCATTTACGCCGCGGGCCTGCTGCTCGCCCTGCTGCTGGTGAAAGGCTTCGCCGACTACCTTTTCCTGAG
>CAYVVK010000288.1:0-7965 GCA_964454855.1 uncultured Phaeodactylibacter sp.
GAGGTTGTTGTGGGCGGCCACCTGCCAGCCGCTGAGGTAGATGCCGTCCAGCCCGGCGGATACCTCCTGAATGGCCTGGTTGCCGGTCAGCGCGCCCAGGGCCGTCACGACGGGCTGGGTATGCAGTTTATGCCAGAACTTCTTGGCTCCTTCGCGCGCCAGGGTGTACTCCATCTGAACGCTGCCGCGAAGTTTGGCCACGTCATCGGCCTTATAGGGGCGGGTGATGCCATCCCAGCGCGGGTTGGTGAGCCAATCGGTGAGTAATTGCTGTACTTTGATGTCTTGCTGTTGCATGGTTATTTGACTTTTTTTGGTTTTAGCTAAATTTTTCACCACGAAGGCTCGAAGGCACAAAGAATTCATTCTCCGCCTTCGGCGTACATGGATATTAAGAATTTCGTTTGCGTTCTGTAATTCAGCTCAATTGGTTCAGGCCATAAAGGCTGTGCTCCATTGAGCCAGAGATTTGGGCTAAGGGCCTTGAAGCAGAGGCGGTCGCGTGTTTTTTCGCCAACTGAAAAGTGGGCGGCACGGTTAATCGATCAGTTTGTAGGCCGGTAAAGTCAGGAACTCGGTGAATTCCTCCTCCCCTACCAGGCGGCTGAACAAATCGACGGCCTCTTCGAAACGGCCATTCTCATAATATTCCTCGCCGACATAGCCCTTGATCTTTTCCAGTTCTTCCGGCAGGAGTTTCTCGTACAGTTCGTAGGTGATGAGGCGGCCATCGTCCAGACGGGCTTCCTCGGAGTGCACCCACTGCCAGAGCTGGGTGCGGGAGATCTCGGCCGTAGCGGCGTCTTCCATCAGGTGGTAAAGGGCGGCGGCGCCATTGCCCCGGAGCCAGCTTTCGATGTAGAGAATACCCACATTGATGTTAAGGCGCAGGCCTTCTTCCGTAATGGTGCCTTCCGGAACTTTCAGCAGTTCTTCGGCGGTAACGCTCACCTCTTCCCGCTTTTTATCGATCTGGTTTTTCTTGGGCATGTACTCATCGAATACTTCCGCAGCTACGGGCACCAGCCCGGGATGGGCCACCCAGGTGCCGTCGTGGCCGTCGCGGGCTTCCCGGACTTTATCGGCCCGCACCTTTTCGATGGCCTTGCGGTTGGCCTCCTCATCACTGCTGATGGGGATCTGCGCCGCCATGCCGCCCATGGCGTGTACGCCGCGGCGGTGGCAGGCCTTGATCACGGCATCCGCATAGGCCTTCATGAAGGGCACTGTCATGGTGATCTGGGCGCGGTCAGGCATGACGTAGCCCGGAAGCTTGCGGAATTTTTTGATGAAGGAAAAGATGTAATCCCAGCGGCCGCAGTTGAGGCCTGAGGAATGATCCTTCAGTTCGTACAGGATCTCGTGCAGTTCAAAAGCCGCCAGGATGGTCTCGATGAGCACCGTGGCCTTGATGGTTTTTTGGGGTATGCCGATATAATCCTGAGCAAAAACGAAGACCTCATTCCACAGGCGGGCCTCCAGGTGGCTTTCCAGCTTAGGCAGGTAGAAATAGGGGCCGGAGCCGTTGGCGATTAGGCTTTTGGCATTATGGAAGAAGTAAAGCCCGAAATCCACCAGGCTGCCGCTCATCGGTTGGCCGTCCACCAGCAGGTGTTTTTCCGGCAGGTGCCAGCCGCGGGGGCGCACCAGCAGGGTGGCCACTTTGTCTTTGAGTTGATATTTCTTGCCTTTTTTGGGGTCTTCGAAGCTGATCTCGCGCCGGATGGCGTCGCTGAGGTTGAGGTGCCCCTGCATGTTGTTATCCCAGCTGGGGGTGTTGCTGTCTTCAAAATCCGCCATAAAGCATTTGGCGCCGGAATTGAGGGCGTTGATGATCATTTTGCGGTCCACCGGGCCCGTGATCTCCACGCGGCGGTCCAGCAGGTCGGCGGGCAGGGGGGCGACCGCCCAGTCGCTTTCGCGAATGTGTTTGGTTTCCGGAAGGAAATCAGGCAACTGGCCGCGGTTGATCTCCTGCTGCCGCTTTTCCCGGCGGGCAAGCAGTTCTTTACGCCTTTCGTCAAAGCGCCGGTGCAGCGCCAGCAGAAATTCCTGAGCCTCCTTGCTCAGCACGGGCACGTAGCCTTTTCGGTACTTTCCGGTAATCTCAAGGCCATCAACCTGAGGGTAGGCCTCAGCAGTCATCGTTTGCATATCGCCATGTTTTTTAGTTTATTGGATGTCCGCAATATGCAAATTATTCTCTAAAAGCGGAAATTCCGCTAAATAAAATTTTTCCACAATTTTGTATCTTTGCTTCTGAAGGCTGCCTACTTCCTAAGCGGAGCAGCTGTTAAGACCAGATAACCTATGATCGCACAACAAGCCATTATTAAAATGATCTTCGGCTTCAAGGCCAAGTATCTGCGGCAGCAGCAGGAGCTGTCGCTGGAAGAGCTGGCCGAACGGGCCGGCCTTTCCAAATCCTACCTGCACGATATCGAGAAGGGGAAGAAATACCCGAAGGTGGATAAGATCAACGCCATGGCCGAAGCCCTGGGCGTGGATTACGACTTCATGGTCTCTACCCGGGCCTCGAAGAAGCTGCAGCCCATCGTCGACCTGCTGACCTCCGATTTCGTGAAGGAGTTTCCGCTGGAACTCTTCGGTATCAGCCCCGACAAGCTGTTCGAGCTCTTTTCCAACACCCCCGATAAGGTCAATGCCTTCATCAGCACCATCTTCAAGATCACGCGCAACTACCAGATGCAGCGCGAGCACCTCTACCTCTCTGCCCTGCGTTCCTATCAGGATATGTACGACAATTACTTTGAAGAGCTGGAGCATGCCGTGGAGGAATTCCGGGCCGCATTCAAGGTCAAGGGCACACTCCCCTACACCCCGCTCTTTCTGGAGAAACTCCTCGGAGAGCAGTATGGCATCCGGGTAGACCGGCAGGCCATGCCCCGCAAGCCGGAACTACGAGAACAGCGCTCTTTCTACTCCGCAGAACAGAAAGTGCTCTTTCTCAACCAGGGCTTGTCCAGCGCCCAGGAGAACTTCCTGCTGGGGCGGGAGCTGGCCTTCCAGTTCCTTAAACTGGTGGAACGCCCCTACTTCACCCGCATCGTACGCACCGATTCTTTCGAGCGCCTGCTCAACAACTTCCGGGCCTCCTACTTCTCGGTGGCACTGCTGATGGATGAGGCGCATATGGTGGAAGACATCCGCGCCCTGGCGCAGGAGCCGCACTGGAACTCCGAGGCCTTTTTGGCACTGCTGGAAAAATACGACGTCACCCCCGAGATGCTGCTTCAGCGGCTGACCAACCTGCTGCCGCACCATTTCGGCATCAAGGGCCTCTTTTTCATCCGCCTGGTGAGCGACGAGGAGCTGCAGCACTTCCGCATGACCAAGGAGCTGCACCTCTCGCAACTGCACAACCCCTACGCCAATGAGCTCAACGAGCACTACTGCCGCCGCTGGGTATCCGTCAATATTATCAAGAAAAGCCAGGCCCAGCAGCAACTCCACAATGACCCCTCCCCCATCGCCGATGCACAGATCTCCCAATACTGGGAAACGCCCAACCGCTACCTTTGCCTCTCAGTGGCCAAACCCAATTCCCGAAATGGCGGCGGCGTCAGCGTGACCGTGGGCCTGCTCGTCAACAATACCCTGCGCAACCTCTTCCGATTTCTCGACAGCCCGGAACTGCAAACCCGCATCGTAAACACAACCTGCGAGCGATGCGGCATCTCACACTGCGAGGCCCGGGCAGTGGCACCGGTGGTGCTGGAACAGCAGAAAAGGCAGGAACGGATCATTGTGGCCGGGGGGTCCTTGACTCATGATACGTGATTCTAGGCCAGTCAAAAATTCAAAGGCCAAGATCAGGTAATTCGAATCCGAACAAGGCAAACCAAAAAAAGATGAAATACCTTCTTCCATTCCTTCTGCTCCTTCTCGCTTGTCAGCCCCGGCCCGATGATGCGGAAGAGCGTTTCGAAATGGGCTGGCACGGCGCCCTCAGAAGCCTCATGCACGAAAATGACCTCAGCGGAAAAATATCGGTGGGGCAGCTTCTGGAAGAGCCGCACACTTTTGCGCTGGGAGCTGTGGAGGGGCTGAAAGGCGAAATACTCATCTGGGACGGGCAGCCCATAGTTGCGCAGCTGCATGACGGTGCCCTGCAGTTGTCTTCCGATACGGCCGTTCAGGCAGCGCTGGTGGTTTACGCGCGCGTATCAAACTGGGAGCAGCAGGATATCCCGCTGAGCGTGCGCAGCTATAAGGATCTCGAAAAATTCGTTAAAGCAGCGGCCAACAAAGCCGGTATCGATACGGAAGCTCCTTTCCCTTTCCTGCTGCAGGGACGGGCCAATACGCTGGATTATCACATCATCGACTGGAAAGAGGGAGACCGCGCTCATACCCACGAAAAGCATCAGCAGGCGGGCTTACAGGGAAGGCTGGACAGTACGGCTGTTAAGTTGCTCGGTTTTTATTCCACCACCCACCACGGCATTTTCACGCACCACTCCACCAATATGCACCTGCATTTCATGAGCATGGAAGCCCCGCTGGCCGGGCATGTCGACGGCCTGGTGCTGGAAAAAAGCAGCGGACAACTGTTTCTGCCGGCTGCCGGTACCGCCCCGCCCACTGAGTAGCTGGCTGCTCCACCTCTGCGGGAGCTATCATAGCGGCTTGTTTCTAAAGGATTAGTGGCTTATCCAGGCATATACATTGCCGGCCTCGCTGGCTGCTACATACACAGCGCGCCCTTCTCCGCAGGGCAATTTGCGGAAAACGAATTCATCGTTTCCGAACTTGCGCTCCACTTCCGGCGCATTCCACCACTCTACCTCCGCAGGGTGAAACGGGTGCAACTTTTCCACTTCAGGCTGCGAAACCGGCTCCATGCGGCTGGTGAGGGCCAGGTAGCCTTCCGGCAGGTTCGCCAGCCTGAACTTCAGGTGGGTGATGGTATCGGCGCTGCTGTGTCGCTCGTGGATATCCTCCACAGAAGGCGGAAGCACATCGACAAAGGCTTTGGGGATGTGCCCGGTTTTAAACAGGCTGCTCTGCTGAAGTTGACGGGTATCGCGAAAAAAATGCTCTTCCACCTGCGGAGTGGAACAGGCCGTAAAGGAAAGAAGAAAAAAAAGCGGTGCCAAGGTTTTCATACCTAGGGGTTAATGTCCGGAGTAAGCTTTATTACCTAAAAATAACGGCTTCTCCACCAACTTTGTTATGGGGGCTAAAGGCTTAAAAGCAAACATCAGCGAGTGTGTATCAGTTTAAAAAGTAGCTACACCAGCCTTTAAGAATAAAGGCAAAAAAAACAAACAGGGATATTATTGGCTCGCCTTAAAACCATTACCCCAAAATTTGGTTTGTAAGCAAAATGAAAATCCGTAAAAGACAATAAAACGAAATTTTTTTATGAAAAAGATTGCAATCAAGTATGGCCTGTTCATGCTTGCCGGCTTTACTGCCTTTTTTCTAATTATGCACCTGGTCGGCCAAAGCCAGAATTACAACCTCCGGGTTTTTAATGGCGTCATCCACATTGGGTTGATCACTATGGCCATCAGGGAGTACCGTAAGAAACATCCGGAGACCTACTCCAACTATGTTTCCGGCGTGGCCATGGGCATTTACGCTTCCCTCATTGGCGTGTTGGGTTTCACCGTTTTTATGGTGCTTTACCTCTCGGGAGATACGGAGTTTATGAATTACATCAAAGATAGTATGCCCATCGGACAATACCTCAATCCCATCACAGCCAGCCTCTTCATTCTCGTAGAAGGCGTTGCCGTAAGCCTTATCGGCTCCTATATCGTCACCCGTATCATTGACATGCAGGGAGCTGACAAAGAGGCCTGGGAGAATTATCGGCGTTGATTGGTTGATTGGTTGATTGGTTGATTGGTTGATCAAAACGCACAAAAAACAAAATATGAGTCATGTTTCTGTTCCTATATTTCGGCTTCCTGTCTAATACTACTTTGTTAAAGTGACAAAGAGGAAATAAGGTTGGACACTATTAATAGCCAAAGAGATGCAGAATGCCCTAAGCCATTCCGACTTCTCTTATCCGCCATAGCCGTGCGCGACGGCGGGCCGACTTCCGCCATTCCGCCTTTCCTGTTAGCCTATATTTCTATCATGATCCCAATACTCGGAATGGGCGTGCCCGTAGCGTCATTGATCGTTTTCAAGTCATAGCGTTGCTGGTTGCGGGGAGCATCGGGATTGACGATCACTCCGCCGCCTATGGGCTGGCCGTCCTCGTCGAGGGGGCGGTCGAGGATGAGCTGCTCGTTGCCCACGGCATTGCCGGTGACGTTTTCGATATCGAGGAAAACGTTCAGGCTCCACTTGTCAAAAAACCACTTTTTGTCTATACGGATATCGATGGTGTTGCTGGCATCATTGCGCAGGGTATTCAGCAGGCCGTAGTTGGGAATGCCGCGGTTGTTCACATCCCAGTTGATCACCAGCGCGGAGTTCTCGGCGAAGGGCGTCTGCGGCAGCGCCGACTGGAAGCGCCAGTTGACGCCCACTTCCCAGTTGTTGCCAAACTTCTTACCTGCCGTCAGGTTGACGATGTGGCGGGCGTCCCAGGAGGAAGGCACAAACTCCCCGTTCTTATCTTCAAACTCACTCCAGCCCAGCGTATAGGCCACTATGCCATAGAAACCTTTGTACAGGCGCTGCTGAAAGAGGAACTCCAGGCCATAGCTGCGCCCTTCGGAGCGCGGCACCGCCGGTTCGTTGCCCAGCACGCCGAAGTCGCCGCCCAGGTTGGCCAGGGCCAGGCTGTCGCGCAACAGGAAGGGATAATCCTTGTAGTATTTGTAATAGCCCTCCACGGTAAATTTGGAATTGGCGGCCGTATTGAACTCCAGCCCCGCCACCAGGTGCCGGTTGCTGATGTATTTGATGCCGTTCTGCCGGTTGACGAATACATCGTCTTCCTGATAGCCTAAAATGGTATAGGGCGGCAACTGATAATAGATGCCGGTATTGAAGTTAAAGGAGAAGCGCTCGGTAAAAGCGTAAGAGAGGGAAAAGCGCGGCGAGAACTGATCCAGCGGGTTGTTCATCTCGTCAGAGTAGTCATTGGCGTCCACGCGGAATCCCAGGGAGAGCGACAGGCGCTCGTCGGCCAGCTTGCGGCTGCCTTGCGCGAAGAAGGCGTATTTGTTCATGTCGAACTCCGAGAAAAAGTTGACCGTCTGCGGGCCGGCAGCGGTAAAGATGCGGTTGAAGGTACGGTTGTTGTATTTCACATATTGGTAACCGGCGCCATAAGTGAGCTTATAGTCGCCCAGGCGCAGGCTGTTTTCGATGCGCAGTTTATTTTCGATCTCCTGAGAGCGGTAGCGCAGCAGGAGGTTATCTTCCGAGCTGTCGTCGTTCTGATAGTACTTCTCCGATTCGTTGTTCAGCATATTGCGGCTCAGCACAAAGGCCCAGAAGCCATTGTCTCCATAACGCTTATACACCAGGCCGTTGGTGTAATTCCACTGCGGGCTCACCGGCAGCTGGCCGAGGATAAACTGCTGCTCTTCCGTATCATTGGCATCCAGGTTGAGGTTAAACTGGTCGATGGCGCCCAGGCCGATGAAGGTCAGCTCGTTCTTCTTATCGATCCTGTACTTGACCTTGGCCTGGAAATCGTTATAGGTAGGCAGAAATGGCAGTTCCAGGGCCTTGAAGAGAAACTGCAGGTAGGAACGCCGGGCGGAGGCCAGAAAGGTCACCTTATCGCCTATAGGCCCTTCCAGGGTGAGGCCGATGTCGGTAGCGCCCACCATGAAGTTAGCCCCGAGGCGGTCATCGCGGCCGTCGCGCAGGCGGAAGTTGAAAACGGAGCTCAGCGAGTTGCCCCGGTTGGCGGGGAAAGCCCCGCTGTAGAAGTCCACCTCGCGGATGAAATTGACGTTGATCAGGCCTACCGGGCCGCCGCCGGCGCCCTGTGTGGCGAAGTGGTTGATGGTCGGCACCTCCACA
>CAYVVK010000289.1:0-3481 GCA_964454855.1 uncultured Phaeodactylibacter sp.
CCTCTTCCAGGCGGGCGTAATCATCAAAGGAGGTGCTGGTATAGGAGGAAGCAGCGGGCGCGGTAGCTGTACTGATGCGCCTGCCATTGCCGGGGCTTAGCTTGAGGAAGTAGTAGTTGCGGGTGTCGTATATGTTTTTTTTCAGTACGAATTGCCCAAGGTTGTCGTCATACTCCCACTTGTCCGGGCCCTCGGCGTAGAAAAGGAGGTAATCTCCGGGGTCGAAGCTGCCGTCCTCTCCGCCGACGAGCTGCACGGGGTTCTCCACCAGGTCGTCGATGCGTTCCTCTCCGATGAAATAGGGCAGAATACCTCCGCCATTGCCGTATATTTTAATTTGCCGCGGGTCGATGTTCTCCACAGCGATTTCCAGTTCCTGTCTCAGAAAGTCATAGTCCATTTTGTGAACGCCGCCGGCTGAAACGGCGATCTTGTAGAGCTCTCCGTCGCTGAGCACCGACTCATCATTGTTGGTCGGGCCACGGAAAACCACGGGGGGCGGGGCGGGCAGCAGGCGGACGCGCAGTTCCACCTCCAGCAGGCGTTCGAAGCCGCCCCCTCTGCGGACGATGGGCACGAAGGCCAGTTCGCCGAAGTAGCCGCTGCGTTCCCTTTCCACACTGGTTTCAAAGCGGAGTTGCTCCTCCAGGGTATCGCCATTTGTAGAGGGTTTCATATCGAAGGGCTCGTAGCGGGCGTTGAGCACCTCCACCTGCAGTTTGCCATAGCCATCGACCGGAAAACGGCGGATGAAAAAAGACAGGCTGGGGTATTCCGAACTGCCTACATCGCCTTTGAAGTGCCAGCGTTCTATACGCTGCCCCTGCCAGCTGAGTATTTCCGGTTTTTCTTCCCAGCTAAATTGCTGCCGAATGATCGTTGGGTTTTGCGCCAATAAGCATCCTGCATAGAGGAAAAGAACGAATGCAGCAATATATTTATTCATATCTTGCACGAGTTTGAATGGATACCTTTGAGTGAGTGGCCAGTTTTTGTCAATCTCCCGGCATTGGTTTATATTCATTTATCATAAACGGCCGGGAAGCCCCGTTTTACCTTATATTGGAAAAGGCAACAGTTAAAATTTTGAACGCCACGGAGCCTCGGGTATTGCCTGGCGGAAAAACCCTAACTGTCGGCTGTTTATTACAAACATACTATAAAATACCCTTCATCAAACATCATCCCGCGTCAATGGCCAGACATTTACCACTTCTTGCGTTCTTTTTGTGCTCTCTGCCTTTACTGCAGGCACAGGACCCCATCTACAGCCAGTTTTATGCAGCGCCCCTGCAGATCAACCCCGCCTTTGCGGGTACTACTCTGGCGCCCCGCATCACGGCCAATTACCGGAATGAATGGGCCTCCTATGAGGGCGGGTATGAGACCTACTCGGTAGCCTACGAGCAGTCTATAGAATCGAAGAACAGCGGCATCGGCCTGATGGTTCTCGGCGACGATGCCGGCAACGGCATTTACCAAACCAACCGCTTTGCCGTCGTTTACGCCTACCGGGTGCAGCTCAGCCGGGAGCTGGCGGTCCGCTTTGGCGTGGAGGCCGGCATGATACAATCCCGCCTCGACTGGAACCGCCTCACCTTTCCCGACCAGCTCGACCCTCTCGATGGCGCCAACGGCCCGGATGGTTCGCCCAACCCTACGGACGAGATACAGCCGGACAACCTCAACCGCAGCCTATTTGACGTGGGCGCCGGCATACTCGTACACGGCAAGCAGGCCTACGGCGGCCTGTCGCTGAAACACCTTAACAGCCCCGATGAAAGCCTCTTAGATATCAACAACAACCTCGGTGTCGGCCTGCCTTTGCGCATTACTTTACACGGCGGCATACAAATCCCTCTGCAGGCAGGCAATAATCGCCAGGATGAGGCGTTCATATCACCGAACCTTCTGATCATAAAGCAAGGAGAGTTCGCTCAGGTCAATGGAGGCGCCTATGTGGGATTCGGGAAATTCTTCGGCGGCGCCTGGTTCCGGCACACCATCGGAAACGCCGATGCTGCCATTGCCCTGGCCGGTGTGCGCTACGGCGTATTGAGGATAGGTTACAGTTTCGATTTTACATTGAACGGATTAACTTTGCAGCGCACCAGTGGTACTCACGAGCTGTCGTTGACCATCAACTTCGACGACAGCGAGGAGGCCAAGCGGCGGCGAAGAACCGCCCGCTATAACGACTGTTTCAAAATGTTTAATTGATGCAGGTTGGCTCCTTTCCCGATCACAAAATGATTAGGATATTATGTAATATCCTGGAAACGGCCTAACTTGCGTGTTGAAGGAAAACTGTGGCTCGCCACGGGAAAAATCAAATTCTCCAATGCTCTTATCGTGCCGGGAAAGCCCCTGCTTTCCTACCCTTGCTTGTGATTGCCGTTGCGGATGTACGCCATCCGGATGGCGTAAAGCTTGCCACCGCCTTCAGCGGGCAGGGCAAGGTTTTGTCATCAGGCAGGCAGAAAAGGGCATTGAAAATTAAATCGTACAAAATTGGTCAATTCTCAAAAACAGACTCCTACAATGAAGAATCTGCTGAAGTTTGGCGCCATCCTTTTAGGAGCTGCGATCGTACTGAGCTCTTGCGGTAGTAAAGAGCGCTCGGCTACGACGGGCTGGAAATACAACGACACCAAGTGGGGTGGCTTCGAAAACCTGGATTACGAGGGACAGATCGCCGGCCCCAACCTGGTGCTCGTCGAAGGGGGTACCTTCACCATGGGGATCACCGAACAGGACGTCACTTACGACTGGAACAACGTTCCCCGCCGCGTAACGGTTTCTTCCTTCTATATGGATGAGACTGAAGTGGCAAACATCGATTACCGCGAATACCTCTACTGGATCCAGCGCGTATTCGGCGAATCCTATCCGGAAGTATACCGCGATGCCCTGCCCGACACCCTGGTCTGGCGCGAAGAACTCTCCTACAACGAGCCCTTCGTAGAGACCTACTTCCGCCACCCTTCCTACGATGCCTACCCCGTAGTGGGCGTCAGCTGGATACAGGCCACCGAGTATTGCAAGTGGCGCACCGACCGGGTGAACGAAATGATGCTTATCGAGAAAGGCATCCTCAATCCCAATACCGAACAAAAAGACGAAGATAACTTCAATACCGAAGCTTACCTCGTAGGCCAGTATCAGGGCGATGTGCGCAAGAACCTGAAAGACCTGCGCACCAGCGGAGAACGCCCCGTCCGTTTCGAAGACGGTATTCTCCTGCCTGACTACCGCCTCCCTACAGAAGCGGAGTGGGAATACGCCGCTCTGGCCCTGCAGGGCAACCAGACTTCGGAAAAAGACGAGCGCATCTCCGACCGCCGCTTCTACCCCTGGGACGGCAATACCGTCCGCTACCAGAAGCGCGACAAATACCAGGGTGACCTGCTGGCCAACTTCAAGCGCGGCAAAGGTGACTACATGGGTATGGCGGGCCGCCTCAATGACGACGCCCACATCC
>CAYVVK010000289.1:3491-7876 GCA_964454855.1 uncultured Phaeodactylibacter sp.
CCGCTCCGGTACGCTCCTTCCTGCCGAACGACTTCGGCCTCTACAACATGGCCGGCAACGTAAATGAATGGGTGCTCGACCTCTACCGCCCGCTAACCAGCACCACGCTGAGCGATGTGGAAAACCACGACCTCAACCCCTACCGGGGAGGTAAGTTCCAGCAGGTAGAGCTCGATGAGGACGGCCGCCCGGTGGAAAAAGATAGCCTCGGCTCCCTGCGCTACCGATACGTGACCGACGAAGAGGCCGCCGGCCGCGACAACTACAAGACCGGCCAGGTGTACAACTACCTCGACGGCGACAAACAGTCACGCGCCTTTTACGACTATGGCAACCACACCCTCATTAGTGACAAAGCACGGGTATATAAAGGAGGCTCCTGGGCCGACCGCGCCTTCTGGCTGTCTCCGGGCACCCGCCGCTTCCTGGATGAGGACAAATCCTCCCGTACCATTGGCTTCCGCTGCGCCATGACGCGCACCGGCTCTCCCAGTGGAAACGAGAACAAGGGCGGCCACGAGTTTAACATCAAGCGTAAGCGCCGCGACAGAAGATTCTAATCCGCGCGCCATTCCAGCCTGAACCAGAGAATTGAAAAGCCTCCACTCCGGGTAAGTTACCGGAGTGGAGGCTTTTTATATGGACGCAAGCACGATATTCACCAATATGCGCTTTTCTCGTGAACCCGTCCCCGGATGATTTGTACATTACAATGAATTATTGACCTTCGCAAATGCTATGAATACGGAAAACCTATACCAGATCTATCGCAAACACCCACAGGTAACCACGGATTCCCGAAAGGTAAGCCCCGGCGGCCTGTTCTTCGCGCTGCGTGGGGAGCGCTTCGACGGCAACCAATACGCGGAGCAAGCCCTGGCCGCCGGCGCCGCATATGCGGTGGTGGATGACCCTTCGGTGGGGAAAGCAGAACGGTACCTGCTGGTAGAAGACAGCCTCACTGCCATGCAGGGCCTGGCGCGGCACCACCGCCGGCAGTTCCACGTCCCGGTCATCGGCATTACCGGCAGTAACGGAAAAACAACCACCAAGGAGCTGATCGCCACGGTGCTCGGCAGCCATTACAAACTGCACTTCACTCAGGGCAACCTCAACAACCACATCGGCGTTCCGCTCACCCTCCTGGCCATGCCCCTGGACATAGAAGTGGCCGTGATCGAAATGGGCGCCAACCACCAGCGGGAGATCGATTTCCTTTCCCGCATTGCCGAGCCCACCCATGGCCTGATCACCAATATAGGCAAGGCCCACCTCGAGGGTTTCGGCGGCATCGAAGGGGTTAAAAAGGGGAAATCTGAGTTGTACCGCTATCTGGCGGAAACAGGCGGCATTGCTTTCATCAACCGCGACGAGCCCTTCCTGGAAGAACTGGCGGCGCCGGTGGAAAAGAAAGTCTTCTACCACCGCAGCGAGAAACCCACCACCTCGGAGCCCGGCCTGGAAATACAACTGCTCGGCATCCAGCCCTTTGTCAGCGCCGCTTTCATCGATAAGGCAGGCCAGCGCTACGAACTGCACAGCCAGCTTATTGGCGCATACAACTTCAGCAACATCATGACGGCCGTGGCGCTGGGAAAATACTTTAAGGTTCCCTGCCCCAAGATCGTTAATGCCATCGAAAGTTACCTTCCCCGGAATAACCGCTCCCAGATCCTGAAAAAAGGAAGCAACACCATCGTACTGGATGCCTACAACGCCAATCCCGACAGCATGCGCCATGCCGTACTCCATTTCCGCAGTATGGAAGGGAAACATAAAATGGCCATCCTCGGTGATATGCTGGAACTCGGGACCGACAGCCGGAAGGAACACCGGGACATGGTGCAGCTGGTGCGCTCCCAGGGCCTGACAGACAGCGTCTTCGTGGGCCCGGAATTTGAGGCCCCCGCCAAAGCCGCCGGTTTCCGGCATTTTCCGGATGTGGCGGCCCTGAAGGAATGGTTCGATGCGCAGGGCTTCGAAGGGCGGCATATTTTGATCAAGGGGTCTAGGGGGATTGGATTAGAAAGATTATTAATTGATCGGTAAACTTGAATATTGCTTACTGAAATCTAAACTTACTTCCTTCTAAATAAGATTCGACATTATCTACTGCAATCCATCTTCTTTGCAATTTTTCGGCTGTTGCGCCCGTAGTATTAGATCCGGCAAATGGATCGTAGACCACATCATTGGGATCTGTCAAAAAGTTTATAAAGAACGAGGGTAAGGCTTCAGGATATCTTGCAGGGTGTCTCTTTATTCCTGCAGCTTTACATCCCTTTGCATAACTATCGTTAGCTGCATTATCAATTGGTTACGTTCGAACATAAATAAAAGAATTTCTTCTTAAACAATCCTGCCCCCTTCCCAACCCTTTATATTCAGTAGGCGGACACAAACAATATAACCATTTAACAATGTAACAACCTGCCCCAAAAGCCCGGAAACAAGGTACCTCGGGCACTGCTATCGCAGCAGTATAAGTAAACTAAATCTGTCCGCCTGCTCCCCTACGCAAACCGCCGCAGCGCATGCAGCAGCCGCTCCGGCAGTTCATCCTTGCAGGCCAGCATGTAGTCGTTGTAGGAACAGGGCACCAGGCGGTGGCGCTGGTATTTGGAGCGCGTTTTCACGGGCACCTGCATCCACCAGCGGCCGCTCTTTTCGCTGCGCCAGAAGGTGAGCTGGTAGTCCAGTTTTTTAAACTCCACAATATATTCCACCAGGCCTTTCATGGAAGCGGGAAAATCTCCTTTGCGGCTGTAGAAGCCGTCGATGAAGTACCAGATCATCTGGGCGGCGGCATTGGCGGTTTGTTTCCGCTGGTCGTATTTCTGGCGGAAGCCGTACAGGCCGAAGGCCTTCAGCTTGTCGCTCATGCCGGCATAGCGGCATATCTGGCAGGCCTCTTCGGTGGTGAAGCCGCTGGGCGTAGGGTTTTCCTGCCCGGGCGCTTCCGACTGTTTCAGTGCGGAGAGGTTGAAGCTCAGCAGGTCCCCGTCGCGGATGAGGGGTTCCAGTTCGGCCAGTTCGGCGCGGGCATTGCCGAGGCGCACACAGTCGAAGTGGCGTTTGTCGAGATATTCGAAGACATCGGGAGCGATGAAGTGGCCCTGGCAACCGATGAAGCTCAGGTGAAAAAGGCGGGAATGGCTGCTTTCGAGTATCTCTCTGAGGAAATACTGCTCTTTATTCCTGATATCAAGGCTATAGGGAATGCGCTCGTCTACCAGCACCAGGTTGATGAGGTTTTGCAGGCTTTGGAAGGCCTTGTACTGGGCCAGCGCCTGCTGAGGAGCATTGCCGATAATGATGGGAAAGATCCTGCTGTCCAGCAATTCTTTGACCAGGGGAATGAGAAAAGCGGCCTCTTTTTTGCGGACGTTGCCCAGGTCGGCCAAAGGCAATTCCCGAAAGGGGAAGCTCATTTGGTACAATTCCTCCCGGATGGCGTTGGCATCCTGCTCTCCGATACCGACCACAGCCAGGCGGGTATCTTTAAGATCAGGCAACTCATCGGTATGGCGCTGTATCCTTTTTCCCAGCTGATGTTCTTTTAGGTTTTCTACTGTACCCTGCAGCGGGTGGAGCCAATTCTGGAACATTATCACATTTTTTTCCCCTGCAAATGTAAAGAAATACCCCATCTTTGCACATGCAAAATTCGGAAGCCCGGCTATACACCCCTGAGTTTCTAATGCTTTGCCTGTGCCATGCTGTTTTTTGATATTGCCGTCCCCGATCAGAGCGAGCATCCGGGAATGGCCAATAAGGGGTTGTTCTTCACCAGTTTTACGGCCTTGTCCCTGCTCTCCCGCCTGCTGGCCGGCCGGGTGTCTGACCGCCAGGGACAGGTGCCGGTGCTGAAGGCCGCCCTCCTACTTTCAGCCTTTTCCCTGGTGTTTATGGGCGAAGCCCGCACACCGGCCATGCTGCTTACCGCTTCGGGATTGCTAGGCTTTTCCACCGGCATCGTCGGCCCGGCGGCCTTCGCCTGGGTGATCGGCTGCAGCCCGGACGAGCACCGGGGACGGGCCATGGCCACCGCTTTTATTGCCCTGGAGATCGGCATCGGGCTGGGTATACGGCAATGATGCCGATAACTTTGCACTGGCTTTTTACCTGACTGCGGTAACTTCGGTGGTGGCTTTCGCTTATGTGCAGCTGGCGAAGCTGAGAGGATAGGCCCCCTGGACGATAGTGGTTTTGTGCGATCTTCCGCGAAAGTGAAACTTCGGAATGTTGATCAAGGGGGGAAAGGTGGATTGTTATATTGTTATATTGTTATATTGTTGGTGGCTGGATAATATGGGCGGATTCCCCCTTTAGGGCAGGGCTGTTAAGTTCTTTGAAAGAGTTATATTAGCGCCAAATCTTATTTG
>CAYVVK010000290.1:0-7865 GCA_964454855.1 uncultured Phaeodactylibacter sp.
GGCGGCAGGCGCACCAACCTGCTGCATTTCGGTGGCGCGGTTCGGGCTGTACTCAATCAGATCGGGGGTGCTCATGGCATCATTACCCATTCCTTTGGGGGCGCTTCTACCGTTTTTGCCCTTTCCAATCTCGATCCCAGGCTGCGGGTCGAAAAGCTGGTGCTTATCGGGGTGCCCAGCCGGATGGCCAGGGTGCTCGACGATGCGATGGGCACCCTCAATGTGCCGCCACCTGCTGCCCGGCAGTTCTACAAGATGATAGAACGCAAGGTGAAATTCCCGATCCACCATGCCGATGTCAGCCGTGCCGGCGGCCGGGCCCGGGTGGGAGAAGCGCTGATCGTGCACGATAAGGAAGATGCCGTGGTGCCCTTTTCCGAAGCAGAAGCTAATTTTGAAGGCTGGGAAAACGCCAGCCTGCTCGTGGTACGGGGCTACGGCCACTACCGGCTGATGAAGAACCCCGACCTCATACAGCGGGTGGTGGATTTTATAGGGCCGTAACCATGCCTTTTGAAAGGCTCAGTGTAATTTAGGCCGGAATCTTTTCACAATCACGGCCAAAGCCCTACCTTTGGCAGGCTGCGCTTTTTCCATCTGCTGCAGCCCTCATCATTAGCTTTGGAATCATAGCTGCTATCTCTGCCCCTACTTTGTCAGGAGCGCGCGTTCCATTCAGGTTGGAAGCAGGAAATTGCAAATTTTGATTATTTTTGGTCGGTTTCCTGAAAAGATTTCACCAAGTTTAAGCCCTTACTTCCGCACAATAAAAAAATTAATAAAAGGCGAACAATGAGAATACAGCTACTTTTCCCTTTTTTCTTTTTCCTAACCTTTACTGCCATTGCCCAACAGCCAGCCAACGATGAATGTGCCGGCGCCATCAGCCTGGGCCTGCTCCCCGCCTGTTCGGATGAGGTGTATACCAATGTAGGGGCTACTGCCACCAATATAGGGGCCGGCAATATTCCGGGATGCTTTAACGGAGGAAGTGTCAACCGGGATGTATGGTTTACCTTCACCACCAACGACACGCTGATCGACATCTCCATAATCGTTCAGGGTTCTGAAGCAGGAAATAACAATCCTGTCTCCAATCCTCAGGCCGCCCTCTATCGGGGGAACTGCGGCGGGCTGGCCGACCTGGGCTTCTGCGCTTCCGCCTCCGATGGAGACAGCCAGCTGAAGCTGGATATACTGGGCCTCACCCCCAACACCACTTACTACCTGCGGATCAATGATTATTCTCCCACTGCTTCGCCTAATTCCGGTGATTTTACCATCTGTATTGAAGAATACGTACCGGCTATAAATATGGGAGAGGAGACGAATTCGGCCGCCTGTTTCGGCACCTTGTACGATTCCGGCGGGCCGGACGGAGATTACGGCAATCAGGAAACCCATCTTTTTGTGATCCAGCCCGAAGAATTTACCCGTTGTATCGAGTTGAGGCTGCTGGATTTCCAACTGGAAAATGAGTTTGATTTTCTCAATATCTACGAAGGCACAGGCACCAGCGGAAATCTGTTGTCCAGCATTACCGGCTTTAGTAACGGCGAGCCTTTCGTCATTCAGGCCTCGTCTTCTGCGGTGACCGTGGAATTCCTCTCCGACCTGTCCTTACAGGAAGCCGGTTTCGAGCTGGAGTGGTCCTGCAGCCCGATCGCCTGCAATGGTTCTTCCTTTGATAACCCGCTGGCCATCAATGGGCTGCCTTTCAACCAAAGTGGTTTCTCCACCTGCGACGATGCCAGCAACTTCGCCGAAACGCCCTGCAGCAATGTCCCCTTTATCAATGGCCCGGACTACGTGTTCGCCTATACCTCTGCAGGAGGATTCTGTGCGGATGTGAGGGTCAACGAGGCCAGCCCGGGGACGGGCGTGCTGGTACTCAACGGCCTGCCGGACGATCCCGAAACCCTCTGCCTGGCCCAAAGCCCTGCCGGCAACCTGGCCAGCGTCAATTTTCAGGAGGCCGGCACCTATTACATCGTGGTGGCCAATGCTGCCGGCTGCACCGATTTCGGCCTCTCCATCATCGAAGCGGAATGCCGGCTTGACCCTTCTCTGGCAGGCTCGCTCTGCAACCCCCTGAACGGCTGTGTCAGCCCGGATGGCGTACCCTCCGTTTTCAATTTCAACCGTGGTTTTGAGGACATTGCCTTCACCCCGGGCGTCAACGATGGCTGCTGGGTGACCACCGGTTCCGACCAGCCCAACTACTATTGGTTTACCATAGAGGCTCAGGCCGAAGGCCCCTTCGGCTTTATTGTCCAGGCGGATAACCCGGCCGAAGCTTCCGATATCGACTTCAATGTCTGGGGGCCTTTCAGCCGGGAGGAAGTCTGTGAAACGCCCCAATCAATAGTAGATTTTATAGAAAACAACCAACCCATCCGCTCGTCTTACGCCGGCGGAGAACAACCCACCGGCCTGGCGCAGTTCAATGCCGATGGCGACCCGGTGAATGACGCCTACGATTGTGAGACTGTTCCCGGCGCCAATGGCGATGATTTTGCCTCCGTCATTCAGGTGCAGCCCGGCGAGATCTATGCCGTGCTCATCAACGACTGGGGCAACGACATTCTCAGCGGCGCCATCTCTGTGGACTGGTCGCCCACCGACCCGGCCGTGCTGGCGCCTCCTGATAACAGCCTGATAACTATGGATACGGCCATCTGCCAGGGCGAATCGGTACAGCTGATGATCGATGCCGCTACCGACAATATCCGCTGGGAAGGAGATACGGTTTCCCTCTCCTGCACGGATTGTCCCGATCCCGTCGCTACGCCGGAAGAAACTTCCTTTTATCGGGCTATTATAGAAGGCGTATGCACCATCGACACCTTTGAAATTACGGTACAGGTATTTTCCGTTGATGCCGGCCCGGATATTGAGGTCTGCCGCGGCGAGGAAATACAGGTCGTGGCCGGCTCGGAATTCTTTGGCGGCACCTATGAATGGTCGGCACCGGCGGGTATCAGCCTGAGCTGTACGGATTGTCCCGATCCCTTCCTTGTAGCGGAAAATGCCGGCACCTACACCGTAAGCGTCACTCTCGACGGCCTGGGGTGTACTCTACAGGATGAAAAAGTCATTAACGTATTACCTCAAGAGGCGCCGCCTGTGAATATCAGCGAGGGCGAGCAGATATGTGTCGGCGATGCCGTGAATATCGGTGGTGCTCCCGTGGCCGGCCTGACATATAGCTGGTCTTCCGAACCTGCCGGCTTCACTTCTACGGCTGCCAATCCGCAGGTTTCTCCAAATACGACAACCACTTATTTTCTCTCCGTCAGGAACAACAGCTGCCCACTGCCTTCTGTCGATAGCCTGCAGCTTGTCGTAGATACCCCACCCCTGATCAGCCTGGGAGGGGATACGACGGTTTGCCAGGAAGAGCCCATCGAGCTGGGCAGCACGGAACGCGAAGCTGGGGTTACCTATACCTGGACAGGGCCAGATACCATACTCGATACCCTGGCCAATGACCCCAGCCCCATCGCCCTGCCGCAGAACAGCGGTACTTACACCCTTACCGCCACGCGCGGCGCCTGTACCGTGGAGGGCTCCTTTGAGGTGGAGATCGTGCCCATCGCCGCTTCCATAATCGATGAAGATATGCTGGAAGTAGGCGATACCCTGCGCCTCTGCCGCGGAGATGAGCTGTCTCTCAATTCAATGATCATTCCGCAGGACAGCACGGGCCTGTGGACGTCCACCCAGCCAGGATTCGATTCACTCGTGGCTCCGGGTATTGTGGTGGCTCCGGAGGAAACCGCTACCTATTACCTGCAACTCAGCGTGGAGCCGGGGTGTTTCAAGATCGATTCGGTGGTGGTGGCCGTGGATTCCCTGCCCTCCGGCCTGGCCATTATGCCGGCCGATACTACTGTCTGCGAGGGTTCTCTGGTGACCCTGAAATCTACCATCTACGAGCCGGCGGACTTCCCGGAAATAGAATTCCTCTGGACGCCCGCCACCGGGCAGGAAACTCCGGATACCCTGTATAATATGGTGATCACAGCCCTGGACTCCATCGTATATATGCGTACGAACACCAGCGGCGCCTGTGTAGACACCAGCTTCGCTACGGTCAATGTCACCCCCACGCCCATTGTGAACGTCTCTGTCACGCCCAACCCCATTTGCGCAGGAGATGAAGTGCAACTCACAGGAGAGGTCAGCGAAAATGTGGATGAGTTCGAGTGGATCATGGGCGGAGAGATATTGAGCGACCCCATGTCGCTTACGCCCACGGCCAACCCACAGGGAACCACCACCTTTACCCTGGAAGCCAAGACCGATGATTGCCCGGCGCAGGCCAGCGTTACCGTGCAGGCCCTTCAGCCACCCAACCCCATACTGACCACCCGAACGACAATATGCCTGGGCGAAACCCTGCCGCTGCTGGAAGGAGGAATAGACGACAATACCAGTTACGAATGGACGTCCTCCGATCCCGATTTCGGGGTAGTGACGGATCCCAATGTGGTGGTGCAGCCCACGGAACCCACCACTTACTTCCTCACCGCCGACAACGGCCTGTGTGAGCCGGCCATGCTTACGATCAGCATCGACGTGCTGCCGCCGCCCATCCTCTCGGTTTCTGCATCGGCACCGACGATCTGCGAAGGGGAATCGGTTACCCTCTCCGCTCAGGTGGAGAACGGCGCCGACGGAGATGCCTTTCTGTGGAGGAACTCCAATAATGCCCTGGTAGGAGAGGGGCCGAGCATCCAGCTTTCTCCTTCAGCCACGGATACTTATACGCTGACCTATGTGAGTGGAGCAGGTTGCGGCACCCTGCAGGAAAGCCTGACGATAGAAGTGCTGCCGGCCCCCGTCGCGGCCCCCATTTCAGATACGGTGATCTGCCTGGGTGATTCCATTGAGCTCAACCTGGCCTCCGATGAGAACACGGTGTACACCTGGACGTCTACCGACCCCAACTTCACCGACTTTAATACCCCGCAACCTGTAGTCAGCCCCTCGGAAACCACAACCTATACCCTGGCCGCGGAGAATGGCGCCTGCCCGCCGGCCGAGGCGGAGATCACCGTGGAAGTGATCGGGCCGGTTAATCTCTCTGTTTCTGCTTCGGCGGATCTAATCTGCCCCGGAGAAGAGGTAACGCTGACAGCCATTGCCGAAGGCGGCACTGCCGGAGATTCCTTCAGTTGGGAGGGCTCCGACGGCACTACTTTTACGGGAGATATGGTTACGGTGATGCCTGAGGCCGCCACTGTTTACACCTTGACTTACGAAAGTGCAGGGGGGTGTGAAACACTCACCGCCTCGCTGACGGTAGAGGTGGAACCGCCGGTATTCCTCGGTGGCATTGAAGTGGAGCCTGATTCCATCATCACCTTCTTCATCGGTGACCAGGCCCTGTTCACCGCCATTTACGATACTGAAATAGAAGATCCGCTGGACTTTGAGTGGACACGGAATGACTCTCTTTTCGATTCCGGCCTGGGGCTGGCCTCCGTACAGGACGATCTGCTGGTCGGTGGGGATATCACCTATGGTGTGCGCATCACCACCCCCAATGGTTGTGAGTACGAGGATGAGGTGGTGATCACCGTGGAGATTCCCCGAATCGCCGTTCCCAATGTATTTACGCCTAACGGAGACAGCCAGAACGATTTCTTCACCCTGCTCTCACAAGGAGACCCCAACGGGCTTAGCATCACGGAATTCCAGGTCTTCAACCGCTGGGGCCAGATGGTCTACGATAACGATACGCCGGAGACCGGCTGGGATGGCACCTTTAACGGTAAACCCCAGCCTTCGGAAGTGTATTTTTATATGATCCGGGTGCAGCTGCCCAATGGTACGGAGCTGGATCCGCTGCGGGGAGATGTGACGCTATTGCGTTAGAGCCTCCTGAGTAGAAACCTGCCGGTGTGTATGGAAAAAGCACCGGCAGGTTTCACAAAATACTTTTTGTGGACTGGATCTTCAGCATTCACCTCTTTCTCACACTCTACATGACAGGCCTCATCTGGTTTGTACAGGTGGTGCACTACCCACTGATGGGTAAGGTGGGAAGAGAGGCCTTCGTCTCCTATGAGCGGGCGCATACCCGCCTTACCTCCTGGGTGACCGCTCCGCAGATGGTGGCTGAACTGGCCACCGGCGCATGGTTGTGGTATGAGTCGATGGGAATCAATGTTTTCGGGCTGAATTTCCTGATGATCCTTCTCCTCTGGATGTCTACCTTTTTTATACAGGTACCTTTGCACAATCACCTCAGCCGTGTTTTCAGCGAAAAGCACCACCGCCGCCTGGCCCGTACCAACTGGATCAGGACGGCCTTGTGGACGGCAAGGGGTGTTTTACTGCTTGTACATGCAGCAGGGAACAACTGAAGCCATGGAGCGGCTACCTGCCATTTATGGTTTCCAGCCATCACTCCCCATCGGCAGGCGGCACCATGGGGGCATCTCCTTGTGAGGAATTGTCAGGAGCCGGGGGTTCTGCCCGGGGTGGAGGAGAAGGCGCTTCACCGGGTTTTGGGCTGCTGGTCCCGGTAGTAAAGAACAGAAGAAATACCAGAATAAGGATGGTAATTAGTGCTGCGGCTGCAATGGCCAAGGCCTTCAGGCATCCCCTTGCTTTAGGAGGAGAAGAAGGGCTGCCGGCCGCCGAATGGCCCGAAGGGCTGCTGATGTTCGCCATGAGCTTATATCCTTTTTTCGGTACGGTAACGATGATGGACTTCCTCTGGACATCCCACAATTGATCTACTACTGGGAGCCAGTGTCCATTACGGAAGAGGGCGTCCTTAGCCTGCCCTTTGGCATTGGAGAGGTGGGGCTCTCCGCATCCGGGAATAAAGCGTCCGGACAGAATGAAAAATTCCGGCTCGAAATAGAAAAACGGGACTCCCTGGCCTACCGATATGAGCCGATAAGCTGGAATAATGATACCGTCGAGCTCAGGGGCGGTTTATACCTTCCTGCCGGTACCGGGCCTTTTCCCACAATCGTCCTGGCCCACGGCGCCTCCGCCGGCAACCGCCAAAACTGGAATTACCGCTCCTGGGCAGGCTTTTATCTGGAGCAGGGCTTCGGGCTGCTACTGTACGACCGCCGCGGAGAAGGGGCCTCCGGCGGTGTGAATAATGATCATACGACATTTATAGACCTTAAAGAGGATCTTCTGCTGGGCCTGCAGCACATCAGTGAGCATCCGGAAGTGGATACGAGCCGCCTGGGCATTGGCGGAGGCAGCCAGGCGGCCTATCTGGGACTGATGGCGGCTGCAGAGTCCTCCCTTCCCCGCTTTTTGATCCACTCCGGGGCTTCTGCCGTGCCCATCGATCAACAGGAGATGGATATGGTGTGGTATGAAATGCGGGAGCAGGGGGAGCCATGGGCCTACATCCGTGAAGCCGAAGCTTACCTGAGGCTTCTTTTCCATTACGTCACTACCGGCAGAAACTGGGAAACCCTGCGGAAGGAAGCCGAATGGGCGCGCTCGCGGCCCTGGGGGCATTACATTGGCCATTCGGAATCGGAAGAAGGGCTGCTGTGGTGGCGGCGCAATGTCGATATCTACCGGCCGGAGGAGGCCTTGCCCAAAATCGGCATCCCGGCTCTGTTTCTGTACGGCGAAGAGGATGTAATTGTCCCGCCCCTGGAAAATGCCCCTAAGCTGGAGTACTACCTTTCTCAAAACCCGGCGGCGGATTTCCGCATCCAGGTTTTCCCCAACTGCGGCCATAACCTGGAAGTCGGCGCATACGTGGATGAGGAAGGCCGATTTCACTGGTTTGAGAAGCATCCGGAGATGAGAGCGCAGATCCGGAGGTTTTGCAGGCAGTTGAGGGAGTAGGGGGAGGCAGTTTGCAGTGGGCA
>CAYVVK010000291.1:0-7858 GCA_964454855.1 uncultured Phaeodactylibacter sp.
GCAGATTGTTGAGCATGGCGAAACCCGCCCCGGTACGGGCCCGTATGGGTCTGGGCTACATTGTTAAATTGTTGAGCGCAGCGAAACCCGCCTGGGTTATATTGTTCTGTCCGCCTACTTAGATGTAAAAAGATACGATTCCCCTTACATATTTTTGACTTTTCTCTGATCTTTCGACAAAAATTTTTGGCGCCTGCCCTTTTCGAAATGTCGAAATTGGAAAGATGGCAGGAAGAAGGGCGCTGCTCACCGTAGCAAACAGCGCCCTTTTTTTTGTGCCCGTATTTCAGGCCTAAAGGGTAAAGATCAGGCGGGCGAAGGCGAAGCGGCCCATGAAGCCGAACTGCTGAGACCGGCGGGAATAGAGGAAGCGGCCATCGCTCTGGTTGGCCGGGATGGCTTCGTCCGGGTAGATGTCCAGCAGGTTGTTGGCGCCGACCGTCAGGTTGAGCTGCGGGAAAATGAAATAGCCCAGGCTTAGATCCGTAACGGCCTTACCGGAGAACACCTGCATGTTGTCTATATTGTTGGTGGCTTCCGTCACCTCACCGAAGTACACATTACGCAGGAAACCGTTGAACTTACCCAGTGTCAGGTTGAAGGTAAGGTTGACCTTGGTGCGAGGCACGGCTTCTTCCAGGTAAATACGGCTCGTCTCGTCGAAGTACACATCCTCCAGGCCTTCCAGCTGGTCGGAAGTCTGAATGTCTCCCACCTGCTCGGTTTTGGAGAAGATCCCCGCGAGGCTGGTCTTCAGGCTGCCTTTGCCGAGCCTCAGGTCGTGAGTAAGCACGACATCAATACCTTGAGAGCGGGTATCGATAGAATTGACGAAAAAGGTAGCCTGCTCGGCATTGGCCTGGGCGAAGAGGCGCTTCAGTTCGGCTTCCTGCTCCGGCGTCTGCGCATCGCCGGGATCGAAAGTACCGGTGAGGACTACACGGTCGTCGATATCCACCTGGAAAGCATCGACGGTAATGCTCAGGTTGGCGGAGGGGATGCGCCCGGTGATGCCCAGGGAGATGCTATTGGAGGTTTCTTCCTTCAACTCCGGGATACCGAGGATGCGGGCGATCCGGGAGTTGTTGCTGAAAGTACCCACCTCATTGGGAATACCGTCTACGAAAAGCGTAGAAGTAGAATTGAAGTAGATCTGTGCCAGCGACGGCGCCCGGAAGCCGGTGCTGTAGGCTCCCCGTACGGAAGCATTATCACTCAGTTTGTAGCGGGAAGACACCTTGAAATTGGTAGTGGAGCCGAAGTCGCTGTAGTTTTCAAACCGAACGGCGCCGGTCAGCAGCCAGGCACTGGCCAGGTCGGCTTCGATATCGAGGTAGCCCGCCGCGCTGTTGCGGAATTCATCCAGCTCGTTATCGGGGCGGAAACCGGGGAAAACCTGTGCGCCACCGGGGCGCGCCCGGCCGAAAAAGTCCGTAACCTGGTCCTCTGCAGGTGTAGTGGATGTAACGACCTGGCCGAAGCGGTCGTAGCTGGCGTATGAGTCTTCCCCACCGGCATCGATCTCGTAGTTCTCCAGGCGGTATTCGGCACCGAAGGCCACGTTCAGGCCGTAGAGGATGTCATCCCAGTAGCGGCTCAGGTCGAAGTTGGTGGTGTTCTGGGAAAAGGCGAAGCCCCCGGAATCGAATTCGAAGGGAGTAGAATTCTGCAGCGTAGCGTTATTGGAATTATGCACGTTGTAGCGGAAGCCATTGCGGCCGAAGGTATTGCTGAAGTCCGCTCTCCACCCCTGGAGCTGCCCCCGGATACCTGCGGCCAGCGACTGGTCGTTGATGTCGGTATGTATCTCCGGCAGGAAGCCGTTGATGTAGGCAGGCGTGTAGCTGCGTTGCTGGTTTGGCAAGCGGTAGAAACCGGTGGCCAGGCCATCGCGGTTGCTGATGCCGCCGAAAGCATAGATCTCCGCTGTTTCGCCCAGCGGAATGGCCATATTCATGAAGAACTTGCCACCGCGTATGGCCGACTGGCCGACCCGCATGTTAAAATCGGCGCGTTCCAGCCCCCGTACGCCAAGCTCGGCGTCGGTAACATTGGCGGAAAGCAGGTCCTGCAGGCCCTCCAGGTCCGCTTCCTTGACCTGCTGTTTGAAGTCTGCAGAGAAGTGGCTTACCTGATCGGCAAAGGTTTTGATCTGTTCTTCGGAGAGGTTGGCCAGGTCGGCGCCATTGTTTCTGGCCACCCATTCCACAGCATTGTAGGCGTTGAACACACTGCCTTCCCATTCCCTCATGCGGCTGGCCCAGTCACGCGATTCAAAAGAGCCGGTGAAATTGACGAAGCCGCCCTGGGTACCCAGCGGCAGGCCGTAGTTGAGGCTCAGGTCATAAGTTTCGCCATCGGAACCACCGGTCAGGAAGTTGGCTTTTTCGGTGAAATAGGCGCCGGAAGTAAAGTTGGCGGTCAGCTTATTGTAGTCATCCCGCAATACCAGGTTGATGACGCCGGCGATGGCATCGGAGCCATACTGCGCAGCAGCGCCGTCGCGCAGTATCTCGATGCGCTCGATGGCTGCGGAAGGGATGGCGTTGAGGTCAGTGCCGACATTTCCCCGGCCGAAAGTGCCGTTGACGTTAACCAGGGAAGAGGTGTGGCGGCGCTTGCCGTTGATCAGCACCAGCACCTGGTCGGGCCCCAGGCCCCGCAGGGAGGCCGGGTCGATATGGTCGGTACCATCTGAAATGGTTTGAGTATTAGAGGTGAAAGACGGCGCCACATAGTTCAGCATCTGGTTGAGGTTGGTCTGCGGGGCGGCCAGGGCCAGGTTTTTAATATCCAGCACATCCACCGGCACGGCGCTTTCCAGCTTGGTGCGCCCTGCTGAGCGGGAGCCTACGATGACCACCTCGCTGAGTACTTCTCCGGTAGGCAGTTCGATATTGATGACCTCCCGGCCTTCGATGGCCACCGTTTCCGTCCGGAAGCCTACGAAAGAAAAAGTGATCTGGCTGGCGCCTTCCGGCACTTCGATGGTATAGTTGCCTTCAAAGTCGGTAACTGTACCGGCAGTAGTGCCCGGCGCCTGAACGGTAGCTCCGATGAGCGGGCCTTCGCCTTCGCCGGTAACTGTTCCCGTAATGGTTCGTTGTGCAGTAAGGGTAAAGGAAAACATAAATCCTAATACCAGCAGTAGTAAATGCTTCATAAACCAGGTATTTATAGGGCCTGAGCATGGCTTTTATTACCCCACGGGGCGCTTGACGCCATAGCCCGGCCAGTGAACAATCTTTGGATCTTATCATCCCCTCAGATCAATTTCGCCCCGGTATCAATAAGCGTGCATGGGAATAGAAGTATGGGATTAGAATTTGCTGGCCCGAAACAGGAATTCCAGGCAATAATTTTATCAATATAAGTAATTTTTATTAATTGTCCTTGAGTAGGGAGATGGCTTCGCCCGAACCACCGCCAGCTCCAGTTGTTTATCAGGTATGGAAAACAGCCATCCCGTTTTACTCTTCGACGGCGTCTGTAACCTCTGCAACGGCGCTGTGCAGTTCATCATCCGCCGGGATCCGCGGGGGAAGGTCCACTTCGCCGCCCTGCAATCGGAAGCAGGGCAACAGTTGCTGGAACAGTTTCCGCAAGCTCCCCGGGATGTCAGTACCATAATACTGGTGGAAAAGGGGAAGCTGTACACCCGCTCAGATGCTGCCCTGCGGGTAGCCCGCCATCTGTCGGGCGCCTGGCCTGCCCTGTATGGGTTCATCATCGTCCCGCGGCCCATCCGCAATGCCGTCTACAACTGGGTCGCCCGCAATCGATACCGGTGGTTCGGTAAGAAAGACCAGTGCATGATTCCCACGCCAAACCTTAAGGCGCGGTTTTTGGATTGAGCCCCCCTAATCAACCCATGTGCGCCAGGCCTTCGGCGGGCAGGCCCAATCCGCCCCGCGGCCGCTCCCGGCCGGCGAAGCAAATCAACTCAATCAACCAGCCGCCGAGCGGCAATCAACCAATCAACGAATCCCTCGCCGGTTGTCCCCCGAATTGGCATCGATCAGCTTGTGATAAGGATCTACTCCCACTTCAAGCGGTTTTTCATCTACGATAATGTTCAGCTGGTTATCGATCCGGCTGATGCGGTGTTTTTCCAGGTACAGTTCCTTCCGGCCATCACCGAAAACGCCCAGCTCGATGTAATCCTTCAGGGGAAGCGACCGGATGGGCGCCGTCATGCCCTCCGGCCGATGGGATAGGGAGCCGCCTTCCTCGAAGGAGCGCTCTCCTTGTCCATCGCTGCGATATTTACTGATGATGAAGTTGACATTCACCTGATACCGGCCGTTTTTCAGGGGTTTCACGCTTACGCCCTCCACCCAGTTATCATAGAGGGTGATGGTTTCGAACAGGTCTCTGATCAGATATTGTAGGGAATCGGGAGTAGCCTGCCGGATGTATTCCAGCATTTCAAGGGAAGTGGTGTAAGGTGCTTCCTGAAAGCGCACCTTTTCCAGGTAGGCCCGTATGGCGCCATTTAGCTTTTTTTCACCGATATAGTCGCTCAGGGCGTACAGCGCCAGGGCGCCTTTCCGGTAGTTGATGTATTCCTGATCGGGAGCGGCTGTCACCAGAGGCCGTTCTTTTTCCCATTCCCCTCCTCTGCCCCTCAAATAGAGATCGAGATCCAGCTTCAGAAAGTACCTCGCCTTATTTATGCCAAACTCCTTTTCCAGTACTTTCAGGGCGGTGTATTCCGCCATGCTTTCGGTGAGCATTCTGGCGCCCAGCACATCGGCGGGCATGAGCTGGTTGCCCCACCACTGGTGCGCCATCTCATGGGCGGATACGTAGAAGGGAAGGTCGGCCGCCCCGGCTTCGCTGGGGTCCACATCGCTTATGAAATACATTTCTGTAAACGGAATGGAATTGGCGAAGGTAGTCGCAAAGCGCCCTACCGTCACCGGAAACTCAATGATCCTGGCCTGCCGGTGCTGATACGGGCTGAAGTGCCGGGTATTATAGGCCAGAGCCCCCTTCAGCCCCTTCATCATGCTTTCCAGGTTGTACTCGTGCCCTTTGTGGTAATAAATTTCCAGGTTGACATCCTTCCATTTGTCCCTTTTCACCTCAAAGCGGCCGGAGTTGAAGCCGTAGTAATCCTTGATCCTGCTGTCCATCTTATAGTGGAAATAGCGGCGGCCGTTCTCCCGCCATTCCCTTTGCAGGTAGCCGGGAGCTATGGCGATCTGATCTTCGGAAGTACTGACGGTGGCCTCAAGATCGAGCCAGTCGGCCTGCCGGGAGGCGTAGGAATTCCCCCAGGCGGTACTATCGGAAGGGTGTGGGCGTTCATTGTCCCGGGCGGGCAGGCCATATTTGGCGCGTTTGGCGTTATCGGCCAGTTCCAGCGGGCGGTACCCCAGCCCCGGGAAAAGGCTGTTGGTGAAGTAGGTGCCGTTGTACTTTACTGGAGAACTGGACCGGAAGAGCGTGTTGGGCTCGTTGCGTATTTCAAAACGCATCTTCAGGCTGTCGCCCGGCGCCAGGCTTTTTTCTAAGAGGTGGATGTCGAAGCGGATGAAGGTATCCCTGCTCAGCAGCCGGGTGGTTCTGTCAAACTGGTAGTGAGTTATCTCATCGTAGCTGTAGTGGATCAGCAGGGTGTCGACCGGCTGGCTGGAACGGTTCCGTAAGGTGAATTCTCCTTCCACTCTCAATTCCCGGGATTTCGGGAACAGCTGTACATTCACCCTCACTGCTGTGATCCTGGGCTGCAGGCTGGACTCGTATTTTTTGTATTGCCTTTCATTGGTAGCCCTCCATCGTTCCTCCTCCTCCGCCGAGTTTATTCGTTCGTACCCATAGTTGTCTTCGTAGTAAATGCCGAAGCCCAGGGACAGGAAGCTCAGCAGGAAAAACAGGGTGAAAAAGGCCGGCCAGCCTCTGAACCGGGCTTTGACCGCAGCCAGCCGTTCCGCAAGGGAAAAGTGCAACCCTCTTGCCCATAGCAATAAGGCGCCCATCAGGAGGAAAAGCCCACCCAGCATCCAGTACAGCTTGTAGAGCAGCCAGGGAGGCAGGCTGGCCCCGAAACCGTCGAGGGCCGAGTAGGTAAAGTCGGGGGCCAGGTTGTATCGGAAAACATAATGCTCGATGCCGAGTTCGGGCAGGCCGGCCACGCCCATCGAGCCCAGGATCAGCAGGAACAGGCCGAGGTAGGGATTGGTGAACAGGCTTTGCACAAACAGAGCGGCAAAAGCCCAGATGACCAGGCCCGGCAGGTACAGGACAAACAGCTGAAAGGCATACAGGCCGAGCTCGAATTTGTAGTAACCGTGGTATACCTGCACCATGATGCCACCGATCATGATCAGAGAAAGCAGCAACACCTGCATCTTTACCAGCGCGAGGAACTTCGAAAACAGCAACAGCCAGTCAGGCACAGGGGTGATATCTACAAGCTGATCCATACGGGCGGCCCTGGCGCGAAACACCAGCATGCCGGCGTACAGAAAGGTGAGGATGTGAACGACGCCCAGGAAAAGGAAGGTGGGGAGTTTGAGCATCCTCCAGGTCACCGGCAGCCGGCGGAAGCCGAACTGCGGGCTCAGGTCCGCCTGCAGAAAAAAGATCATCAACAGCCCGCCGGCGAGAATGCTGATGAACAGCCAGCTTTTAAGGATATAGGCCAATTCGAAACCCGACAGCCTCCACATCGCTTGTAGCCGCTGGCGGAACGAATGGCCATAGCGGACATCGGGGAGCGCCAAGCGGATGATGTAACCTGCCTTGTCGTCCCGGTTTCGTTCCGGCGGCTGCCGTTTCAATACCAGGCTCCAGGCGTACTGGTGGAAGTTAAACTTTTTATAAGCCAGGCCGAATAGAGTAGCAGAGACGCCCAGCCACAGCAGGCGGTTATAGACGATGACGCCCTCCACGGGCAGCAGCAGTTCGTTGCGTTCCGCAAACGTCCAGTAGCGGGTGTAATAGCCGGCGGCGGCCTGGCCGAAGGGGTCGAGCAGTGCATGCAGATAAAGGTTCTCCAGGTTTCCCAGCACACTGCCGGCCAGCATTTGTAAAAAGAACAGGAGAATGACCGTGATGAAACCCGCGTAAATGTTACGGGTTAAAGCCACCACAGCAAAGACAATGGCCCCGAACAGTAGGACGTTGGGAAGGAGATATACCAGATAGGTTTGCACATAGGCAGCCGGTTGAATGGGCCCTACCAGCAGCGGGTTCACCCCCGGCAGGCGGGCGCCGATAAAAAAGCCGAAACCAATGGCCGATACGATGGCGGCCAGAACGAGCAAGGCGCTGGCAAATTTGGCCGACAGGTAGCTGCGTTTGGTGAACGGATAGGAATACAAAAGGGTATACATGTTGCTGCGAAAATCGCGGTAGATGGAATAGCCGGCAATGGCCGGGATCAGGAACAGGATCAGCTTGAGGAAAAAAGCGGCCATCTCATGGATCATCAAAGGAGAATTGGCCAGCGGCGCCTGTCCGGGCACAGCATGCCGCTCGCCGAAGATGCCGGCCTGGGCCGCCATGGCGCCGGTGGCAACGGCCAGGAAAATGATGGCGTAAACGTAAACGGCCGGCTGGCGGAGCCAGTAGCGGAGTTCGTAGCGGAATATGGTGAAGCACATAGGATATAAGGTTTTAGGCAATGGCCGTAGGGCCGTCCTCTTTCAGGGCGATGAAATAGGCGTCTTCCAGCAGGGGCTCCGCCAATTCGAATTCCGGGGAGGGGCGCTCACCGGCCTGTACCCGAAGCTGGATGTAGTGATCCGGGTTGTAATTGGAAGACAGGACATTGTAGCGGGCTTCCAGGCGCTCCAGTGCTTCGCGGCTGATGTTCCTGGCCCACACCTGCCCCCGAAGCGCGGCCCTT
>CAYVVK010000292.1:0-1624 GCA_964454855.1 uncultured Phaeodactylibacter sp.
GTGGCGGCCGGTACGAAGGGAAGCGCCGCAGGCGGCGCGGCGGTGGCTGGATATTCCTGCCCGGGCCCGGCGGCGGCTGGGGCGGCAGTGGTTCCGGTGGCGGCGGAGGGGGTTTCGGCGGCTTCGGCGGAGGTGGCTTCGGTGGCTTTGGCGGCGGCCTGACGGGCGGCGGCGGCGCCGGGGGGAGTTGGTAATTCCTGCCTTCACCCGCGGGCTTGTGCCTCCGCTAAAGCTTCAGCGACACGCGGACGGCAGGCAGGCAGTATCCGGGATCCGGGACTCGGAGCGATGCAACCATGGGCAGGATGCAAATCTTAAATCCTAAATGCGCAAATCCTAAATCCTAAATAGGCTGATTTTGGATTCAGGCATTCCGGTTTTTTTGATTTTGGCCCACTCCCTAAAAACAAGACTATGAAAAAACTATACCTTCTTCTCCTGGCGGCTACACTAAGCACCGCCTGCATTCCCATTCTGCAGAGCCGCTACCTTACGCAGGCGGACATTCAGCGTGTATCGGAACGGGAAGGAGGCAGCGTACTGGGGCGCGTCAGCACCCGCTTTTGCAACAGCTGGGAGGCCTATGTGCCGGATACCCTACACCCCAACCACCGGCCCATGCGCTACCTGCGGGTCAACGTGCACTGGATGAACACGCCGGATACCCTTTACCGGCCCTTCGGCAAAGAGGCCATTGCCTTCACCGAGGGCCTGATCCGGGCCGCCAATTACGACCTCAGCAAGAACCAGGAGCGGCAAATGTGGCTGCCTAACGGCAATGACACCCCCATGTTGCCTACCGGTTATCGCTACCTGCTTAGCCCGGATCCAAACATCCCCGGCGACGAGGGCATTTATTTCCACTTCGACAAAGACTACTGCCACTACGTCCACAAAGGAAAAAACCGCAACCTGTACGACCGCAGCCTCTTTACCAAATATGGCGTGCAACTCGACTCGGTGCTCAATATTTTCATCATGGCCCACCACCCCGACTCTGTAAAATCCACCACCTATGGGGCCTATGGCGTGGGCGTGGCCCTGGGCAATGCCGTCAAAATGGCCGGCATCTACACCAACGTCAAGGACAAAGACGACTACTGGGACTTCCGCGGGGTGTTCAACCACGAAGTAGGCCACATCTACGGCCTGTCTCACGCCTGGCGGGGCGACGGCTGCGAAGACACCCCCGAACACAATCAGGAATGCTTCTCCCGCGGGCAATCGGCCCGCTGCGACACCCTCACCTCCAACAACGTCATGGATTACGCCGCCGTGCAAAATGCCTGGACCCCCTGCCAGCTCGGCAGGATACACAGCCGCATGTCGAACCCGGACGGGCGCGGGCGCAACTTTCTCCTTCCCACCTGGTGCGAACTCAAAGACAGCCTGTCCATCACCATTTCCGACACTGTGGAGTGGAAGGGCTCACGCGACCTGGAAGGGCACCTCACCATCGCCCCCGGAGCCCGGCTCAGCATCCGCTGCCGCGTCTCCATGCCTCCGGGCGGCCTGGTCACCATCGAGCCGGGCGGAACCCTCATCCTCGATAACGCCCACCTGCACAATGCCTGCGGGCAGCAGTGGGAAGGCATAGAGGTGCAGAAGAAAGGCCTCGAAGTGG
>CAYVVK010000292.1:1634-7846 GCA_964454855.1 uncultured Phaeodactylibacter sp.
TGGGAAAGGTGGTCTATGTCGGCGAGCCCAGGCTGGAGGACATGGCACATGGTGTAGACTAAATTCCATTGATAATAGTGATACACTCCGGCAAGCGAACATGCCCCTTTTTCCAGCTGTTGAATCAATAAAGGCCGTATTAAAAACTTAATTATGGATATCAAGGAAAAAGCAAAAGCAGAATTGGAAAACCGGCTTCGGAAGGTCGAAGACTTAATAGCCGAAAAGGGAGTAGGCTCCTCCTACCTCTCCAGGGCCAAAAGAGTACAGCGAAACGTCAACCTGACGATCTTTGTCGGTGGTATTGTCGCCATTGCCGGCCTTACGGCCTGGGCCCTGAGTAAAAACAACAGGGAAGAAGAGAACTAAAATTAGTGCCAGGACAGTTTTAGTTTACCTATACCGCTTCGATAGTAGAGCATAAATGCTTTGCTCTCAGTCGTTCGGGGTGGATTGTCATATTGTTTCTAGCCAGGCATCTTAGCAGGCAGGGTTAGTGCTGATAGGTTAGCCGGAATGATTTATTAACTTGCGGGCTGGCCATATCCGTTATAACCTTAAACGCTGAAGCTTGAACACTTTTGCGCGACCGCCTGTGCGCCCGCTCCCGAAAGAGGCTGGCATCTTCCTTCTTTTCCTGTTAGTGGTGCACCTTTTGTACCACCCCACCTGGAACGCCGGCTTCGTTACGGACTTCACCGGCCTGCAATCCCGCCTGGAAGGCAGCAGCGCCCAGGGCATCCTGAACAGTTTTGGTTTTCCCGCCAACCAGCAATTCCTGAATGCCATTCTATTCCTCTTTTATGAAGCCTTCGGCATCCGGCCGCTGCCATGGTACCTGCTGTTCACAGGCCTGCATGCCGGGAACGGCCTTCTGGTATTTGGCTTCGGCAGAGCCTTGTTCCGGCAGTTCGACCTTTCGCAAGCCGGGAATATCGCCTTTATTGGCGCTCTGTTTTTCCTGCTCTCCCCCTACCAGTCGGAAGTCGTCACCTGGCGGGTATGCCTTAACTTTTTGCTGTCCACGGCTCTTATTAGCGGCGCCCTTTGGCTCACGCTCCGCTGGTGGAATGGAGGCAACTGGAAGCAATTGTGGGCCATTCACGGCCTGTTTATTCTGGGGCTTTTCACCTTCGAACTGGCCATGGCCCTGCCTTTTATGAGCCTGGCCCTGCTGCTATTATTGCCTTCCCGGGAGAAGGCCGGGCAGGGGCTAAAGAAACTTTTTGCCGTTCAGGCGGCCCTGCTCGGCGGGTATCTGCTGCTCAACCGCTGGACGATAGGTGGCTGGGTAGGCCACTACGGAGCTGAAGTGCACCTGCGCTTCGAGCTGGGAGACATCCTTTCCAATTATCTGCTCTACGGCGCAAAGCTACTGGCCTTCACCCGTTACTTTCCCCACCCCATTAAGGAAGGCCTGGCGGCCTGGCTTAAGACGCCGGAGCTCTTGTACCCGCTTTCCATAGTGCTCGGCGGGGCATTAATACTGGCCCTGGCCTGGTTTCGGCGCTGGCGGGGCCGCTGGCAGGCATCACTTCTCCTGATCCTGCTCTTTATCCTGGCCCTGGCGCCGGCCATCAACCTCTACTTCAACTACCTGCTTCACATCGAGAACGACCGCTACGGCTACCTGGCATCGGTTTTTTTCTTTTTGGCCCTATCGGGGACATTGGCTGCCCTACCACGCCCGGTTTACTATCCCCTGGCTGTCGGCTTTATCGTTATTTCCAGCCTGCTGCTGTGGCGCACCAATCAGTACTGGGCCACTTCCACTAAGATCTATTACAGCCTTTTGGAAGGTTTTAACTGGTATGGTGCCCCCATGGTTTATCTGCTCAACCTGCCCGATAACTATCAGGGCGCGGTGCTGTTCCGCGATTACTCCGGGCAGGGACAGTCCTTCCCGGACGCGCTGAAATACATCAAACGGCAACCTTATGAGGGCAAATTATTCGAAGTAGCCCAGTACAATATGGCCAAGCCCGAGAATGGGGTTAGCGTTCAACGGGATACTACCGGCCAGATCAAAGTAGAGTTCCTGCAGTGGGGCACCTGGTGGTGGCGCAATGGTATTGGTATGGGAGGAGGGTATGAAACGGAGGCCTATTCCGTTACTTCTCATGGCAAGTTCTATTTGTTAGACTTTAAGGAACAGCTGGCGGAGGAGGCGGTCTTTTTATATCAGATTGGGGGAGAATGGCAGGTTCTTAAGCTATGATATGGCAAAAGGAACTGCTTTGTCACGAAAGACGTTTGTATATTGGGTTTTAAAAAAGACATTTAATTTCACCAATTATGAATATCATAACCATTCAGGTAAGGAACCCTAAGGTGCTTAAATTATTGCAATATCTTGAAGAATTGCAGCTTATTAAAGTTGTGAGCGAGGAAAGTAAAGCCTCAGATAGCCTTTCAAAAAAATACGCAGGCAGCCTTTCTACTGAGATAGGTGAAGAACTACAACGTTATATCAAACAAAGCCGAGACGAATGGGAAAGGAATATCTGATCGATAGCAATGCAGTGATCGATTACCTAATGGGGAGATTACCGGTTGCAGGAATGGAATTTATGAATAGGGTAGTTAATGACATACCAAAAGTTTCGGTAATAACTAAAATTGAAGTATTAGGCTTTGAAACTATTTCACAAGAATATGTTATTCTTCAACAGTTTTTTAATGACTCCGTGATATACCAATTATCAGAAGAGATCGTAGAGCAGACGATTAATTTGAGAAAAAACCATAAAATAAAACTACCGGATGCCATTATTGCTGCGACCGCTTTAACTTTTGAATTCGAATTGATCACCAGAAATACCTCTGATTTCAATGGGTTGCCTAGAATATCTTGTATAAATCCTTACCAATTATAGCTGCCCTCCAAAATATTACTCCTCCATTGTCGCCCACTCCGCCACCCGCCGCTGATAGGCAAACAGCTCCAGAATAGCCCGGGCGGCAGGCCCATGCGGCATATAGGCCACTCCGCGCCGGTGGTTAGCCGCCGATATCCGCCGGATGAGCCCCCAGTGGCGGGCGATATCGCGCAGCGCATCAAAATAGGTGCCCCCTTGCGGGTCGTAGATGTGCGTAGGCTCCGAGCATACGCCATTCACCTCTATCACTTTGATCCCCTCCCCCGTCCACAAAGACTGCAGGCTTTCGCACTTGAGGTCGAAGCGGCCATAGTAGAAGCCGTCGATCTGCCTGCTGATCCGGTCCATCGTGCGGCAGAGCCCCTCGTCGATCAGGGGGTTGCTGTTGATAAAGCGGGTGCCTTTGGCGTGATTGCCGACTATGCCCAGAGGTACTCTTTCTCCCTGGGCGGGCCGCTGAGACAATACTTCCGGATGCTGTTCCCGTATGCGCGGCAGTTGCAAAAGTGCCCGGGGTTTACCGTAGATCAGTTCTTCTACCGTGGACTGGCCATCTCCTTTAACGGTAAGAAACTCTTTGGTAGTCAGAGAGGTCACCCGGCCCTGCTCCTGCTCTGGCATGCGGTAGTACAGCACCCCCACCTCTTCAGGAAGGGCAATAAATTCCTGAATGATAAAATCGATGGGGAAACGCTGAAGATATTCTTTCAGAGCGGCCACATCGCCTACCTTTTTAACGAGCAGGCCTCGGAAACCACGGTCGGGCTTGGCGATAAGGGGAAACGAAATGCCTGCCGCGGCGATGCGTTCCGATAACTCTTCCATGGGCTCTCCCTGCCGGTACAGCAGGGCCTTGGGGCGGTAGCGCTCCGGTATCTTCAGAATGGTGTCGTACTTGGATTCCATGCCCATGCCGGCGGAATAGATCGAGGGGTTGGCTGCCGACCAGAAGCACATATGGCGGGAGCGGATCATCAGCCAGATGATATAGGGCGCCAGGGGATAGTAAAAGGCCTTGGCTGGCCAGTATTCCCAGTTGAGCAGTTTGATAAAAAAAGGCCGGCTTTGGAGCTTATCCCACCACTTCACTTTTCAACTTGATTTTCGCGTGCCTGGCCTGCTCATGCAGCAGGTCGTGATATTGCATGTCCATTTCTCCACCCTCTTTGACGATATTGGTGATGCTCACTGTGCGGACCATATTGCCGCGGTTCATGACCACGTCGTTCCAGGGGTCTCCCTCTCCGGCATTGCGGTGAAAATCCAGGATGGCCTCGCGGCTGTATTTCTTGTGCTCCTTCAGCCAGTCGGCAAACCATTGTTCCCGCTTGCGGCGGATCTCCGGTTCGTACAGGGGCGTGGACGACCAGATGTGTGGCCGCTGCGGGCCCATCCAGTTGAGGTGTTTTTTCTTTTCATCCCAGCGGAAGTCCAGCAGCTTACCCCTTTCCACGATGAGCATGGTAAAAGGCTCCATGCCCTCGAAGGTGTAGTGGCTCAGAAAGTCTTCTGCGCGCGGGAATTCGAAAAAGTCGAGCGCCATGAGGCCACGGCTGCGGCGGTACGGCGGATTACGCCGGTGTTTTTCAAAGGCGCCATTGAGAATGCAAACAATGCGGTTGGCATCGGAAACGGCGACCCAGGTGCCGCCGGCGGTTTCATCGCGGGGGAAGGCCAGTTGCTGCCCTGCCCGTTCTTCGCAGCTGATGTCTTTGGGCGAGCGGGCAGGCGCTTCATCGCGGTTGGTGGTCAGGATGAAGTCCTGTTTTCCCTTCGGTAAATAAGTTACTGTGCACATAAGAATAAATACAATGCTGCCCCCCTCTACGGTTCAATCGTAAAAAGTGGCCACTTCATCCAAATCCTTCCGTTCCAGGTTGGGGACCAGCGAATCGCGGGCAGGATAGCCCACCGGTATCAGCAGGAAGGGGCGTTCATTTTTCGGGCGTTTGAGGATATCCTGCAGGAAATTCATAGGGCTGGGCGTGTGGGTCAGGGCCACGAGTCCGGCATTGTGAATGGCCGCCAGCAGGAAACCTGAGGCCAGGCCCACTGATTCGTTGACGTAGTAGTGCTTGTGTTTATTGCCCTCATCATCCAGCCTGTAGGCCTGTTTAAAGACCACGATCAGGTAGGGGGCGGTTTCCAGGAAAGGCTTCTGCCAGTCGGTACCAAAAGGCTCCAGGTCTTTCAGCCACTCTTCCGACATGCGGCCGTTGTAGTTTTCGTGCTCTTCCTTTTCGGCCGCCTCCCGGATCTGTTTCTTGATGGCCGGGTCGGTAACTATGCAGAAGGCCCAGGGTTGCTTGTGCGCGCCGGAAGGAGCGGTAGAGGCCGCCATGATGATGTTCTCGATCACTTCCCGGGGCACTTCTTTATCGGAAAATTCCCGGACGCTGCGCCGCTTTTCCATGAACTGGTAAAATTCCCGGCTGCGCTGCAGCATTTCTGCTTTGGGAAAGCGGATGCCTTTATAGGGAATAAATTTTTGCTTCGACTTTTCTTTCATAACAGGGCGGTTTACCGCAAAGGTAGGAATTTGTGTCCGTTCAGCATCTCTGCCGAACCGGCTTTAGGGTGTAGAAACGGACACCGGCAATACCTTCCCATTGTAAAAGTGATGCCCTTCCGTCGAAAAGTAGCTGATAAAGGAAGCCATCTGCGCCGAGCTGAGCGGCGCTTCTATGCCTGGGAAGGCCTCTTCCAGCATTTCCGTCTGCACAGCGCCCAGGCACAGGCAGTTGCAGGAAACCCCTTTCTCCTTCCACTCTTCCGCCAGGCATTCCGTGAGGTTGGCCAGGGCCGCTTTGCTGACGCTGTAGCCCAGCAGGCCGGGAAACTTGCTGCTGCCCTGATACCCTCCCATACTTCCGATGTTGAGGATGTGGGCTTTTTCGCTTTCCTCCAGGAAGGGCCGCAGGATCTGAATGAGGTGCACCGGCCCGTAGAAGTTGACTCCGAAAGCCCGCTGCCAGTCAGTATTCGTGATCTCCACGAAAGGCTTTTTCAGCAAATAGCCGGCATTATTGATCAGTACATCCACCCGCCCCATAGGCTTCACCTTTTCGATCAGGGCCGGCGCGTCGGGATGCTCCAGGTCGAAACCCAGGTAGTCAAACTCCCCTTCTGCTTCCTTTTTCAGGCGCTCCAGGGCCTTCGTATTTCTGGACAGCGCGAGCACCCGGTGGCCGGCCTTGGCCAGTTGAAGGGCGGTGTCGTAGCCGATTCCGCGGCTTGCGCCGGTGATGATGATGTTTTTCATGTTTGAGTTTTGAGTCTTGAGTTTTGAGTTTTGAGTTTTGAGTTTTGAGTTTTGAGTTTTGAGTTTTGAGT
>CAYVVK010000293.1:0-7836 GCA_964454855.1 uncultured Phaeodactylibacter sp.
TATTCTTGAAAGAAACCTTTTTGCTGCGGGCCATTCCAACGGCGGCTCCCTGGCCTATCGCATGGCCTGCGAGCTGTCGGAAAAGGTGCATGCCATCGCTTCGGTAACCGGCCCGGGCACAGCGCCCGGCCTGCTGCCGGAAACGCCCTGCGAGCCGTCGCGGAAGATACCTATCCTGCATATTCACGGTACTGCCGACCCCGTGATCCCCTACAGCGGTGTGGACGGCCTGTACCCGCCGGTACGCACTACCCTGGAAAGCTGGGCGGCCTACCACGGCTGCAATACCTCGCCTACCGTCACTGAACTTCCCAACAACTACCTGCAGGACATCACCACCGTCACCCACTTTCAATGGGAGGACTGTGAGGGCGAGCTTCGGGTATGGCACTACCGCGTCAACAACGGAGGACACTGGTGGCCGGGCGGTATTCCCGTACCTGAGTTCCTGCGGCCTTTTATGGGGCGCACCAGCCAGGATATCAATGCCAGCTTCGAGATATGGAAGTTCTTTACGGGGATACCCCTTACCAAGCTGGAAGAAGAGCCGGGCTTCGGGGAAATATCTCTCCGCGCCTTCCCCAATCCCGGTTCCGGGCGGTTTCGCATCGAATTTGAACTGCCAAAGGCTGCGCCGATACGCCTGCAGCTGTTCAACCCACTGGGGCAGGTGGTAGCTCAGCTTTGGGATGAGCCCTTACCTGCCGGGCTCCAACAAATAGAATGGCAGCCTGCGGGGCAACTGCCCGCAGGCACCTATTTTGCCGTGTTGGAACTGAACGGCCGCTTTGCGGGAAGGCTAAGGCTGGCCCATTCCGTAAAGTAGCCTTCTTAGTTCTTTAGTTCCGCCAGCATGGAACGGGCATTGCTGTTCTGCGGGTTGAGCTGCAGAGACTTCTCGTAATGTTCCCTGGCCCGGCTTTTATCGCCTGCCCGGTAATAGGCTTCCGCCAGGCTGTCGTGAGCATTGGCAGACTGCGGGTGCTCGTCCACATTATAGCTGAAGGCCGTGATCGCTTCTTCATTCATGCCTTTTTCGAGGAAAAGGTAACCGACCTGGTTGATCTCCCATTCTCCGAAATAGGCCTTCGAGCTGTTGAGCAGGAGCTTGAATTCCTTAAAGGCCGCTTCCTGGCCACCTTGTTCCATGGCCCGGGCCACTTCCCGGGCACCGTCCTGCAGAGGTGGCAATACCTCGATCAGCTCCATTTCCCAGATGGCGTAATCTCCCGGCAATTGCAGGACGGCCGGAGACCGCATGGCCTCTCTGAGGTCTGCCATGGGAATGTGGAAGCGGTATTTGCCACCCGGCTGCATGACCGAAAATGCTTTTTGAAAGGCCGGGGACAGCTCCGAAATAAGCTGATAATCCGGTACGCCGATGTCATAGGTGGATACTATTACCCGCTCGCTGGCGTCGATCAGCTGGTTGTGGGTGAGCACACCTTTTCCGGTATTGAGGTTGGGGCCGTTGCCGGGGCGAAGCACCTGATAGGCCCAGCCGTTGGGGGTGGACATTTTTTCCTGGGCAAAAGCCCAGCTGCACAGAAAGAGCAACAGGCATAGGGGGGATAGCCGTCTCATCATCTTAGAGGTTTAGGGTTAAGTGAAATTTATATATGAAATTAATTTAAATTTTTGGCACTAAGTTCACGAGAACAGGTTTTTAACATTTCACCGACAAGAATACGGCAAAAACTTTAAAAACGACTTATATGTGAATGTGTCATATGATAGAGGAGAGAAGAGCAGCAAAAGCTGCCTGAGGGGATCAGTCTTCCCAGGCTTCCTTTTTGAAATTCAGGTCGAGCAGGCGGAGCCGGTGGCGTTTGCCCAGCCGGATGGTTTTGTACCGGAAGATCGGCAGGATGGCGTAGGACAGGCTGAGGGAGGTGGCGGAGACAATGGCGTCCGGCCAGCGGTAGCGGCTATCCGGGTTGCCATCGGTAGCGGTGCCGATGGCGGCAAATCCCGACCAGCCGATGCCGAACCAGAAAAGCATGGACCTGGCGGCCCTTGGCCAGTTGCGCTCGAAACGCAGGGCCTTGATATCGTACACGTTGACATAGCGGTCGCCCAGGACGATGAGGCTGTCCTCGATGCGGAAGCCTTCAATATAAGCCAGGCGAAAGCCTTTTTCCCCCTGCAGCCGGTAGCTGATCGGCTGGCCGATAAATATCTTTTCCGTTTTCGGGCTGCCGAATTTTTCGATTTGCAGGACTTTCTGTGCAGCCAGAGGAGAGAAAGCGGCCAGTAGAAAAAAGAGTACGATGGTGCGCATGGCATTCTGGATTTGCTTTAAAGGTAAGCACAGCGTCCTCAAGGTTGGTTGCGGGAAGGTTTCTGTGGAATGTTTTTTAGCAGGCGCCGTATGATGCCGCGCATGGCCTGCTCTATCTGGGCAAAAGGCAGCGGCTCGTTGGCCGTGTACAGGACCATAACGGCATATTGCCGCTCCTCCTTTTGCAGGCCGCGGTACAGCCGGTGTTTGTTGAGGCGCCAGGCTTCCCGCAGCTGCCGGCGGATGCGGTTTCGGTTCACGGCCTTGGGGAATTTTCTCTTCGGTACGCTTAGTGCGAACTGGGCAGGGAATTCGCTGCGCCTCTCATCCATAGGCAAATAGATCACCCGCAGGGGATATTGGCCGAAGGAAATGCCCTGGCGGTTGAACAATTGCCCGATCACCTTACGGCTTTTCAGGCGCTCGCCTTTTTCGAAAGAAAACCCGGTTTCACCTTTTTTCATCTCCTCATTTTAGGCCAAAAAGGTGGGAAAATGAATTTTTTTTAAAAAAAGTGGATCGAAATTTATGGAATTTTCCGATTTGCGCGTCTTATGCCTATGAGAACTTTTTTTTTAATCCTAAAACCACACTCTTATTAGCAAGAACGCGCTTTATTCTGAAACCGTAAAAGCCAATTTCCGCACCTACTTTTTCGACATCAGAAACCGGTAAACCACTATACCTTTACACCACAATACCGAAACCAATATGCCATCCTATTCTACCTCATCCTTTACCATAAAGAGCTGGGCGGAAGAAGACCGCCCCCGGGAGAAATTACTTTCCAAAGGCAAGGCTGCCCTTTCCGATGCAGAGTTGCTGGCCATACTGCTGGGCTCCGGCTCCCGCGAAGAAACAGCGGTAGCCCTGGCGCAGCGCATCCTGAATTCTGTGGATAACGACCTCAACGAACTGGGCAAATGCTCCATAGCCGAGTTGAAAAAATTTAAGGGGGTGGGGGAGGCCAAGGCCATTTCCATTGCCGCCGCCCTGGAGATCGGCCGGCGGCGCCAGTTGTCGCGCATTCGCGAAAAACCACAGGTGGCCTGCAGCCGCGATGCTTTTAATGCCATCGCTCCGATGCTGTGCGACCTGCCCCACGAGGAATTCTGGATACTGCTGCTCAACCGCGCCAATCGCATCTGCGCCCGCGAGCAGGTCAGTTCCGGAGGGGTGGCCGGCACGGTGGTGGACGCCAAGGTGGTCTTCCGAAAGGCCATCGAGGGCCAGGCCTGTTCGGTCATCCTCTGCCACAACCACCCTTCCGGCAACCTGCAGCCCAGCCAGGCGGATATCAAGCTGACCAAAAAACTGGTGGATGCCGGCAAGAGCATCGACATCCTCGTGCTCGACCACCTGATCATCGCCGAGACGGGCTACTACAGCTTTGCCGATGAGGGCCTGCTCTGATGCCGGGAGTTTTTACAGCGGCTAAAACTAATCTTTTACTCTCTTGTTCCCTAAATTAGTGTTTGCCCTAATGGGCAGGCGCTGCTATTTAGCGCATACCTGTACCGCAACCTGAATTAATGGCTTCACTAGACAAGAACAAGATTGATTTCTATCTGCTCGGAAGAGTATTCCGCCAGGCGCAGCCTTATCGTACCATCCTCATAGTAGCGGCAGTCCTGGCTGTACTGCTGGCACCCCTGGCTACCCTGAGGCCCTATCTGGTTAAGGTCATGGTCGATGATTACATCTTTGTGAATGACATACAGGGCCTGTCGCGTATGGCGGTGATCCTCTGCGGCGTGCTCTTTCTGGAGGCCACCTTCAGGTACGTATTCATATACTCCACCAACTGGCTGGGCCAATCCGTGATACGTGACCTTAGGGTGCGGGTGTTCAAACACATCACGAGCCTGCGGCTGTCCTACTTCGACCGCACCCCCATCGGTACTTCCACCACTCGCACCATCAACGATATCGAAGCCATCAATACGGTCTTCTCGCAGGGGTCTATCACCATCATTGCCGACCTGCTGACGCTTTTTGCCGTGCTGGGGGTCATGTTCTACACCAGTTGGAAACTCACTCTGATCTGCCTGACCACCATGCCTTTTCTGATCATCGCCAGCTACGTGTTCAAGGAAAAAGTGAAGGTCGCCTTCCAGAAGGTGCGCACACAGCTGTCCAATATGAACGCCTTCCTGCAGGAACGCATTTCCGGAATGCGGATCGTACAGATCTTCAATGCGGAAAGAGACGAGATGGAGAAGTTCAAGAGTATCAACCGGCGGTACACCCAGGCCAACCTGGATTCCATCCTTTACTATGCCGTGTTTTTCCCGGTGGTAGAGATCATCTCGGCCGCTTCCCTGGGCCTGATGGTCTGGTGGGGCGCACAGGATGCCCTGCGGGCCGGTGGCGTAACCCTCGGTGCGCTGGTGGCCTTTCCCATTTACCTCGACATGCTCTTCCGGCCCATCCGTACGGTGGCGAACAACTTCAATACCCTGCAGATGGGCCTGGTGGCCTCCGAACGGGTATTTAACGTGCTGGACCGCACCGACCAGATCCAGGATACCGGAGAGATAAAACCCGAACGCTTCAAAGGGGATGTCCGTTTCGAGAACGTCACTTTCGCCTACACGGCCAAGGATTATGTGCTGAAGGACATCGATTTTCATATAGAACCCGGTGAGACCCTGGCCATCGTCGGCAGCACGGGCTCCGGCAAGACCACCATCATCAATATCCTCAACCGCTTCTACGAGATTAACGAAGGGAGCATCAAGATAGACGGAACGGATATCCGGGAGTACGATCTGGAGGCTTTCCGCAAGCGCATCGCCATTGTCCTGCAGGATGTGTTTCTTTTCTCCGGTTCGGTGATGGAGAATATTACCCTGCGCGATTCCCGCTACAGCCGGGAAGAGGTGATTAACGCGGCCAAAATGATCGGGGCGCACGAGTTTATCGAAAAGCTGCCGGGAGGTTATGATTACAAGGTGATGGAACGAGGCGCCACCCTCTCGATGGGGCAGCGCCAGCTCATCTCTTTCGTCCGCGCCCTGGTGTTCAATCCCGATATCCTCATCCTGGATGAGGCCACCTCTTCCATAGATCCAGAAACGGAGGCGGTCATTCAGTACGCCATCGAAAAGCTCATCGCCAAGCGGACCTCCATCATCATTGCCCACCGCCTGAGCACCATCCGCCATGCCGATAATATCATGGTGCTCAGCAAAGGCCGGGTGGAGGAGTTCGGCCCGCACGAAGAGCTGGTCAAAATTAAGGATGGCAACTACCGGCGTTTGTACGAGATGCAGTTCCTTCAGATGGCGGAGGAAGGAGGGGTTCAGTAGGCAGTGGGCAGTGGGCAGTGAGCCTCCTCCGCTCTTCGAGCTTCGGTGTGGCTGAAAGCAGTGGGCAGCCCCACCGTCTCCAGTAGGCAGTATCCCCCAAATCCCAAATCCCTAAATCTGTCCCCTCCGCCTCAGTGTCATATACGATCTATGATTTTCGCCTCCCCTTGCTGTGCTGTTTGTCTCCCCCCAGTCCCCAACTCCCCATCTACCCCCCAATCCCAAAAAACCGCCCCATGGCCGCCCTCGCGACTTTCCAGTTTCCCCTTCCCATCGACCACTCATCTACGATAAGGTGGTGGTAGGAGGCGCCTTCCTCGGGGTCCAGTTCCAGGATGTGGTAGTTGTCCAATCCAAATTCTGCTTTATATTTTCTCAGTTTCCGCAGGCTGATCAGTTCGTCCTGTGGGTCTACAATGATCAGGCTGGGGATGTTGAGGTGTTGAAAGCAGCCATTGCGAATGCGCCTTTGCTGGGCAAACAGTATTTTATAGGCCTGTAGAGGCGTACGGCGGTTCGCCCGGTAGCCATCCGGCGCTTTGCTGGGAATGGCCCAGCTTCCCGGCAGGAAGAACAGCCCCTTCAACAAGTAGGTGCGGCTGCGCAGGGCGATGGCTGGGGCCAGCAGTACTTGCTTGTCGAATGAGACCCTGCCGGGTTCGCTGAACATAGCGTACTGCCCCACCAGTGCACCCAGGGAATAACCGATAAAGTACAGCGGCACACGCAGCGCCCGGGCGCGCTCCCGCGCCTGCCGGTATCCTGCCTCAAATTCCTGCTGCCACCGGCCTTCCTGCAATTCCGCAAAAGGGCCGCTGCCTTCGTGGTGGCCGTAGAGTTTGAGCAGAAAGGCGTCGCAGCCTTTTTCCTGTAGCCAGGTGATCAGCGGCAGCATGATGCCCGGGCGGGTGTTCAGGCCATGGGCGGTAAGCACCACGGCCCGGGGAGCTTTCCCCGTGAAAAAAAAGGCCGGATTAGCGGCTGGTCTCATGATGGCAATTTAAAGATTTATGATGATAAAGGTCATTGACGATTATACTGAAATGTGCCAACTTATGTCCACAATTCAGGCCATCGATCAACCGATTTTTTTTGTTCCCTTCTTCTGCGGCCTGAAGAGCCGAATTGCGGAAGATCTCGTGCAATTTATTGACGGGAAGTATAAAACCATGGCCAGCCCCGAAGGCCGGATCGTGATCGGCCATTGCCAGGGCGGATACGGTGCGATGAAGATCGCCATGAAAAAGCCTGGCGTTTTTGGGCGAGTTGGCGCACTGACTCCCCTAATCTTATCGGAAGAAGGCATAGAACCGCTGATGCCTGCCATTTGGCCTCCAAACAAACCCTAAGCCTCAACGCTTCGGGCAACGGCATCCTGCTCCGCCCCTCTTCCCTTATGTCCTGAAAATTTCGTTTATTGTTATCTGTTTTTACAGATTAGCAAAAGTACGCAGTCAAAAAGATCTCGAACATTAACGGAGGCCTTGCTCGTCGTTCGGCCCATCTTGGCCGAATGCGCCGTCAGGCGCAAAATGCCATTGAGCAGATATACTACAGGCCAGGCCCTACGATGGGCCGTACAAAATCTTGTTAAAGAACCTATTTGATACTGTAAATAGCCCCCAAGCACAAATTTCCCGGCAAAAAACACCAGCCAAATGGCCAAACACCTATTCCTCTCCCATTCCTCCAAAGACGACGCCATCGTCAAAAAACTGCGCGAAGCGCTCGAACTGCAGGGCCAGCTCAGCTGGGTGGACTCCCGCCAGCTGACGGGCGGCGACGAGCCGGAAACCACCATAGAAGAAAACATCCGCAGCGCCCGCCACTTCCTGGTGCTGTGCAGCATCGACGCCCTCAGCTCGGAATGGGTGCAGAAAGAAGTGCGCCTCGCCCGGGACGAGGCGGCAAAACGGGATGACGGCTATAAGGTGATCTCCGTCATCCTGCCCGGCGTACAGCCGGGGCTGCTCAAACTCCTCTTTCCCACCGAGCCCCTCCACATCTTCGTAGAAGACACCCCCACCGGACTGAGCGAGGCCATTCCCAAAATAGCCGCCGCGCTGGGGCAACAGCTGCCGGAAGACTGGACGAGCAGCGAAACCGTACAGGTGGAACCCGTCGAAGAACTCATCCTCAAGCTCACCGACCCGCACATCCACGAGGAGGGCGGAACGCGCCGCGCCCGCGCCACCGCCGAGCTGGCCTACCAGCCCGCCGGGAAGCGCCGCAGCATCACCAGCC
>CAYVVK010000294.1:0-7822 GCA_964454855.1 uncultured Phaeodactylibacter sp.
TACCCAGCCGAACGCCAGCAATAGCAGCGTGCGCAGTAAACCGGATCGAAAAACGTAAGTAAAATTCGTTCCTTCCATAAGATCACAATTTGTTTTAAATAAAAAGAATTAGGTTATGTACAGTAAGGATTATGCTAAAATATGGCTGTGTCGTCGTCTTAAATCCAATAGCATACTCCTTTTACAGTGCTCCACGAGGGAGCGATAAAGTTTAGGCCGTCGTCGTCTTTTCCATTTATCAAAGCAAGAAGGCATCTTATATGCCTTCCAAAAGCAAAATTCTCAAAAGCTTTCTCAGCTGAAGCGATATGATCGGCTTACAGCTACTTGCAAATGATATTTAGTGGTTGTAATAGTGTTCGTGATATGATGAGGACAAGGATAGCAAAAATCGGTAGGTATATGCCTGAGCATATTGGGTCGTCCGTTCTTCATGGGATTATTCTCTTATTATTTCTAAGACAAAAATAATTTTTTAAAGCAGAATTCCCAATATAATCGGGAATAATTATGATTTTTTTTTATATCTTCTTCTGTGAGATTACTCTTCTGCTTCGATTCGTACAGGGCGCAATGTACAGTGCCTTTTCAAATGTAGCCAGTTTTCATTTGTTTTTTTTTCAAAGATTAACATTCAGGGAGCCTTCTTTCAGGTGGCGCTTTTCGAACTTTCTGCGGATGATATCTTGTACGGGTTTCCCTTCGATCTTCGATTCCAGCCAGGAAATGATGTCCAGGTAAAGGAAGGGGCGCCGCTCAAAGGGTTTGTCTTCTTCCTCGAGCAGCCGGCCGCGCAACTGGATGAACTCTTCCTTCAGGCTGGACTCATGTATCTTAGGGATCTTGCGCAGAAATCGGAAGATCTCCCGCTGCACCGCGTGCAGGTCTTTCATTTTTGCCAGAAAGCGATATACGGATTTGACCTGATACTCTACCAATTGGGCATTACCCAGCTCGAAATGGGCGATCAGGTTAAGAATGCGGGAGAAACATTGTATGTCCTGCCGGTAGTCCGGGTTTTTCTGGTTGATGATCAGGTTGAGATAGTCGATAGCGGCCGCATTATCCCCACTACCGAAGTAGAGGCAGGCAATACGGTAGTAGAATACGAGGATGCGGTGGTCATCCCAGTTGTACCGGTCTTCCTCGATGATCTCCATCAGGCCGGGCACGAGGCTCAGGCCTTCGGAGAAAGTGCCCTCCATGTAATGCTTCTTAATGGTGTGGATGTACTTAAAGAGATAGAAGAGGCCCTCGATGTTCTTCACCTCAGTGATGTCAAATTCCTGCGGAAACTGCTCCAGTTGCCTGAGCGCCTGCCTGAACTTTTCATACTGCAGGGTATTGAAAAGCGCATTCAGGAGAGTGTGCAGCCCTTTCAGGTATAAAGTGGCGTTGAGCTTGCGCAATTCCGGGTTTCCGTCAAATAAAGACACCCACTTCTGGGCATAACGGTAACAATAGGGAAAATCCTGTATAATGTGATAGTACCAGACATAAGCCTGGCAGTAGTGGAGTTTTCCAAAAAGGCCCAGTTCCTGATAATGAATGTCGGGAAGTTTAGATTGGAAAAAATGGCGCACGAACTCGTAATCTTTCTCATTGCGCACAAAACCCACCTTCAGGTATAAGCCGTATAACTGCAGCGCCAGGTTGGAAAAAAGGTTGCTCTGGTCAATAGACCGGTGCAGTTCAAGAGACTCCAGCGCCAGTTCGTCGGCCCGGCCCTCGATGCTGCGTGTGATATACTGGCCTTCTATATGCTTTTCAAACTCCACGATCTCCAGGGCGAGGGTATGGAACTTCCCTTCATAGGCCTTTTCCTTGGCCTTGTCCAGAATGTCGAGGCTTTGCCGATACAAACCTTTATTGTACAGTACCCGCGCATAGTCGATCATTTCCCGCAACTGAATGTCCTCATTGTGGTTGCTGTTGAGCAGGCGCAGGCTGACCAACAGCTGTTTGTAAAGGTGGGCCTTCAGGTTGGACAACTGCCTCTTTTTGATATCCGGCACTTTACGAAGGATCATGCTTTCGTCATACTCCTTATATTTATCCAGAAAATCGAACAGCTTCAGGAATAGAATATCGTCAGAGGCCTGGTTTCGGCGCACAAATAAGCGGAAATGCCTCTTCTCAGCCCTCGTCAATGATTTGACAAGCTGAATAAGATCGTCTGTTTTTTGTTTAGGCATTGTAAATATATTTACTTCAACTTTCTGAAAACCAAACACTTGTATAAAGCCAACCAGGTTTCCAATCTTGTATTAATACTCTAATTTGATTTCACACGCTATGGCCAGCCCGATATCTTGGCCCTCCAAGCTATTCAAAAGTAAGCTAATAAAGGAACACTTAATTACAAAAAAGAAAGCAAACTGGCCATGGCGGACAACCAAATCCACATCTTTGATACTACCCTTCGCGACGGAGAACAGGTACCGGGGTGTAAACTGAACACGAACCAAAAAGTAGAAATTGCCCGGCAACTGGAACAACTGGGCGTAGATGTGATCGAAGCCGGCTTCCCGGTCTCCAGCCCCGGAGATTTCAAATCGGTAGAAGCCATCTGCCAGGCGGTCAGCAAGCCCATCGTATGTGGCCTTTCCCGGGCGGTGGAAAAAGACATTGAGGTAGCCGCTCAGGCCCTCAGGAAGGCCAAACACCCGAGGATACATACCGGGATCGGCACCTCGGACTCCCACATCAAATACAAGCTGCGCAGTACCCAGGAGAAGATCATCGAGCGGGCAGTAGCAGCGGTTAAATACGCTAAGCGTTTTGTGGAAGACGTGGAATTCTACGCTGAAGATGCCGGTCGCACCGACAATGAGTTTCTCGCCCGCATTTGCGAGGAAGTCATAAAAGTGGGCGCTACGGTGCTCAACATCCCGGATACCACAGGCTACTGCCTGCCGGAAGAATATGGCGCCAAGATCCGCTATCTGCGCGAGAATGTAAAAGGCATCGACAAGGCGACGATATCCACCCACTGCCATAATGACCTGGGGCTGGCCACCGCCAATTCCATTGCCGGCATTCAGAATGGGGCCCGCCAGATCGAATGTACGATCAATGGCATAGGCGAACGGGCGGGCAACACCTCCCTGGAGGAAGTCGTTATGATCATGCGGCAGCATGGCTACCTGAAATTTGAGGACAACATCAATACGCGCCTCATCTATCCGACCAGCCGCCTGGTTTCCGAACGCATGGGCATGCCGGTGCAGCCTAACAAGGCCATCGTTGGCGCCAATGCCTTCGCCCACTCTTCGGGCATTCACCAGGACGGGGTCATCAAAAGAAGAGACACCTACGAGATCATAGACCCGCTGGAGGTGGGCGTTGACCATTCCAAGATCGTACTTACTGCCCGCTCAGGCCGGGCGGCCATTGCCTACCGCGCCAAAAACATCGGCTACAACCTGACTAAGAATGAGCTGGACGTGGTATACGCCCAATTCCTGGAAGTAGCCGACCAGGTCAAGGAAGTGGAAGATCGCCATCTGCTGGATATCATCAAAGTGACCGTTAAAAAAACCGTTGAGGCACCTCATTAGACGTATGGCAAAAACATTGTTCGACAAGATCTGGGACGCACATGTGGTGGGCCAGGCAGAAGGAGGAATAGACGTACTGTATATTGACCGGCATTTTATTCACGAAGTGACCAGCCCGCAGGCCTTCGCCGGCCTGAAAGAACGCGGCCTTCCGGTATTCCGCCCGGAGAAAACCGTGGCCACCGCCGACCATAATGTCCCCACCAAAAACCAGCACCTTCCCATTGTGGAGGAGTTGTCCCGCTATCAGGTGCAGAAGCTGGTGGAAAACTGCGAGGCCTTCGGCATAGAACTCTACGGCCTGGGGCACCCCTATCAGGGAATCGTTCACGTCATTGGGCCGGAGCTGGGCATCACCCGCCCCGGCATGACTATCGTTTGCGGCGACAGCCATACTTCCACCCACGGCGCCTTCGGCTGTATTGCCTTCGGCATCGGCACCAGCCAGGTGGAGCAGGTGCTGGCCACCCAGTGCCTGCTGCTGGCCAGGCCTAAGCGCATGCGCATCACCATCGACGGCCAACTGCAGAAAGGCGTGCTGAGTAAGGACATCATCCTCTATATCATCTCCCAACTCTCCGCCAGCGGCGGCACCGGCCATTTTGTGGAATACGCCGGCTCCGCCATCCGCTCTCTGTCTATGGAAGCCCGGATGACCATCTGCAATATGAGTATCGAGATGGGCGCCCGCGGCGGCCTCATCGCCCCGGATGAAAAAACTTTCGAATACGTCAGAGGGCGGGAGTTTGCACCCAAAGGAGAAGATTTTGAAAAGGCGGTAGCCCAGTGGCAACAGCTGTATACCGACGAGGACGCCACCTTCGATACCGAATACACTTTCCGGGCAGAAGACATCGAGCCGATGGTCACCTACGGCACCAACCCGGGCATGGGCATGGGCATCAGCGACTCCATCCCGGAAGCGCCGGATAACGGCAATGCCAGGACTTACGAAAAGTCGCTGGCCTATATGGGCTTCCGGCCCGGCGAACAACTCGCCGGCAAGCCGGTCAACTACGTGTTCATCGGCAGTTGCACCAATTCACGCATCGAAGACCTGCGCCTGGTGGCTGATTACATCAAGGGTAAGAAAAAAGCCGACAACGTCAACGTGATGGTCGTACCCGGCTCCAAACAGGTGGAAGCACAGGCCCGGGCCGAAGGCCTGGATAAGGTCTTCCGCGAAGCCGGCTTTGACTTCCGCGAACCCGGATGCTCCGCCTGCCTGGGCATGAACGAAGACAAAGTGCCCAAAGGCGAATACTGTGTATCCACCTCCAACCGCAACTTCGAAGGGCGGCAGGGGCCCGGCGCCCGCACCATACTGGCCAGCCCGCTCATGGCCGCCGCCACCGCTATTGCCGGCAAGATCGTCGATGTACGCAAATTCCTGAACTGACCCAACAAAACCCGACATGGAAAATTTTCAAACCCTCATATCCACCGCCGTACCCCTGCCCATCGAAGAAGTGGATACGGACCAGATCATCCCCGCCCGCTTTCTCAAAGCCACTACCCGGGAAGGCTTCGGCGACAACCTCTTCCGCGATTGGCGCTATCAGCCCGATGGCAGCCCGCGGGAGGACTTTGTGCTCAATAACCATACCTACGGCGGGCAGATCCTCGTAGCCGGCCGGAACTTCGGCTGCGGCTCCAGCCGGGAGCACGCCGCCTGGGCCCTGCACGACTACGGCTTCCGCGTGGTAGTCTCCAGCTTCTTTGCCGATATCTTTCGCGGCAACGCCCTCAACAACGGACTGCTGCCCGTGCAGGTGCCGGCTCCTTTTCTCCACGACATGTTCTCGGCCATCGAAAAAGACCCCGGGAGTAAGTTTAAAATTGACCTGGAAAAACAGGAGATCACCATCGAGGCCAGCGGCCAGTCGGCCTCCTTTGATATCGACCCCTATAAGAAAATGTGTATGCTCAATGGCTATGACGATATCGACTATCTGCTGAGCCTCCGCGACAAGATCGAGGCCTTCGAACAACAACATTCATAAAAACTCAAATCGAATTCCCATGACAAAGATCCAAAAGACAAAAATCGCCCTGCTGCCCGGCGACGGCATAGGGCCGGAAGTAAGCAAACAAGCCCAGAAGGTAATGGATGCCGTAGGCGAACGTTTCGGCCACTACTTTGAATACTGCCACGGTGACGTTGGCGCCGTAGCCATCGGCCGCCATGGCGACCCCCTACCCCAGGAAACCCTGGAAGCCTGCCTGAATGCCGATGCCATCCTTTTTGGCGCCATTGGCGACCCCAAATACGACAATGACCCCAAGGCGAAAGTGCGCCCCGAACAAGGCCTGCTGCGCCTGCGCAAAGAGCTCGGGCTGTTCGCCAACATCCGGCCGGTGACTACCTATGAAAAACTCCTCCACCTCTCCCCGCTTCGGGAAGAGCGCGTAAAGGGTGTTGACTTCGTCATCTTCCGGGAACTGACGGGGGGCATCTACTTCGGTGAAAAAGGAACCAGCGAGGATGGAAAAACAGCTTTTGATACCTGTACCTACAATACGGACGAGATTGAACGCATTGCCGAACTCGCTTTCGAGCAGGCAAAAAGCCGTCGTGGAAAACTCACCCTGGTCGACAAGGCCAATGTGATGGAAACCTCCCGCCTCTGGCGGGACACCGTCCGCAATATGGCCAAGGATCATCCGGAAGTGGAACTGGACTTCATGTTCGTCGACAATGCCGCCATGCAGCTGATACAGTACCCCCGGCAGTTTGACGTCATACTGACTTCCAATATGTTCGGAGACATCCTTTCCGACGAGGCCAGCGTCCTGGCCGGCTCCATGGGCCTGCTGCCCTCCGCTTCCATAGGCCTGAAGACCTCTCTGTTCGAGCCCATCCACGGATCTTATCCGCAGGCGGCCGGGCAGGATATCGCCAACCCTATGGCGGCCATACTTTCTGCAGCCATGCTGGTGGAAGCCATCGGCATGGTGGAAGCCGCCCTGGCCATCAGGTTGGCGGTGCAGTACGTGCTGGAAAAAGGAATTGGCACCCCAGAGCTGCAGCCAGCCATCACCTATGGCTGCTCTCAGGTCGGAGATCTCGTCGCCCACCTGGTAGCTGAGCCGGATGAAGAGATCCTTGTCAAGGCGGATAAGCTGCAGCAAAAAGTATCTACGATCATTTAGCAAGAATAAGTTCGAAGTATAACGATTTGAGTTACTCCGGAGTAGTGCCCTACGGGGGCTACTCCTTTTTTTCATTCGGCATCTGCCAAAGGGACATTTGAATTCGTTATCTTCCCCGGCAAAACGAGGCGCGTTTGGTGAATGAACCCGTAGACATACTCCGGAAATACTGGGGATACGACAGCTTCCGCCCGCTGCAGGAAGATATCATACAATCCGTGCTGGCGGGCAGGGACACCCTGGCGCTGCTGCCCACAGGCGGCGGTAAGTCTGTTTGTTATCAGGTGCCGGCACTCTGCCAGCCGGGCATCTGCATCGTCGTCTCCCCTCTTATCGCGCTGATGAAAGATCAGGTGGAGAACCTGCAGCGGCTGAACATTCCGGCCGCCGCCATCTACTCCGGCATGCACTATCGCGATATCGACCGCATTTTTGACAACTGCATCTATGGCAAAGTGAAGCTGCTCTACCTGTCCCCTGAGCGCCTGACAACCGAACTGGCACAGGCGCGCATCGCCAAGATGAACGTCAACCTACTGGCGGTAGACGAGGCCCACTGCATTTCGCAATGGGGGTATGACTTCCGCCCCCCCTACCTGCAGATCGCCGAGCTGCGGGAAATGCTGCCCAAAGTACCGGTTCTGGCCCTTACGGCTACGGCCACTCCTGAGGTGGTGAAAGACATACAGGCCAAACTGGCCTTTCGGGAGGAGCACGTCCTTCAGAAAAGTTTCGAGCGCTCCAACCTCTCCTACTCCGTCCTCCACGAAGAAGGTAAAGAGAACAAACTGCTCGACATTCTGAAGCGGGTGCCGGGCACGGGCATCATCTACGTGCGCAGCCGCCGCCGAAGCAAGGAGATCGCCCTCATGCTGCAGCGGCGGGGCATTTCCGCCACCTGTTATCACGCCGGCCTGGATGCCGAAGAACGCGCCAAAAGACAGGAAGCCTGGATGCAGGGAAAAGCAAGGGTGGTGGCCAGCACCAATGCCTTTGGCATGGGCATCGACAAACCGGATGTGCGGGTGGTCGTGCACATGGAACTGCCCGACAGCCTGGAGGCCTACTTCCAGGAAGCCGGCCGGGCGGGGCGCGACGGCAAGAAGGCC
>CAYVVK010000295.1:0-7483 GCA_964454855.1 uncultured Phaeodactylibacter sp.
GTAACTTATAATTCCTTTAGAGATGTAAAAGTAAAATATCACGACCCTATAAACAGCCAGGAACCATATGAAGAAAAGTTAAATGCAAAAATTATAAAAAGTTATTTCACAGGAGTGCAAGACATAATCGATATGTCAGGTAATACAGCTATTGAGAGAATTGATGGAGAAGATTTTCATAGAATCAAGATATTACCCTCCTATAATAGGGTATTCGGTACTTTTAATCCAGAGATACTAGTTTCAAAAAAAATCATAACCTTTAAAGAAACAGGCGTTATAGATTTTGATTATTCAAAACTGGAAACCGATGATAACTATTATATTGATTTCGATGGAATAGGTGTTAAGGTATAACCTTGCAAAGGTCGTATCATATTTCTTACAAAGTAATCGCTTCGAAGCAATCATTGTATATAGGTTAAATCCAACTTTAGGAGATGAAAAACTTTAAAAGAGTCGTTTGGGTTATTATTGGCATCTTCTTCATTCTTTCAAATGTCACGCCGCAGGGTAATAAAACAGGTCTTAAGGAGAAGGCTATGAGTTCTCATTATTCGAAGGACGCTTCAATTAAGTGGTTATTCTATGACTATAGCTTAGGTTGGAAAAGAATAAAAGAAAGGCAAATAGGGGGTATAGTCACCTTACATTATTTCTGGTATGAGTGGCCAGATGAATTTACAATAGATTTGGATTTAAGGAGTCAGGATTATCGAATCATGAAAAACTTTTCTGGTTTAAGGGCTATCTCTCGACCTAGTATTCTCAAGAACTTTGACCCAGAGGTGGATGAAGAAGAACCTCTACCAGTTTCTAAAGAAGAATTGAATATATCTAATCAGAGTAAATATATTATATATAGAAATATGATGAGTGCCCGTGAAAAAACAATGTTTAGAATAGATCATTATTATAAAGATCAACTTAAATGGAGTTGTTTATATAACGCAGAATCATTCTACAGCAAGCTTGAAATTGATGATTAGCTTTTTCTAAAGTAATTTTTCCACCTTTTTCCACAACCCCTCTCTCATCTCCTCCAGTTGCTTCCGCTCCCCACTCTTCCGCAGCCGCAGATACGCCAGCACCCGCCGCTGATGCAGCCAAAACTTCCAGGCGAACAAGCCGAACAGCGGCAGCGTAAGCAGGTAAACGAGCGCCGTCTGCCAGTTGTACAGCCAGTAGGCCAGCCAGGTTTGCAGGCCGTAGAAGATCGGAAAGGTAAGCAGGCCGGCCAGGATCTTGACCGTAGAGTCATAACCAATATAGAGATTGAGCCGCCGGGCCAGGAAGGCGGGGATATAGGCAGGCAGGATGTTGTGCAGCCAGCCGTAAACAAAAACGGGGAAGAAGGCGATCAGGCCCAGCATGTGCAGCCAAAGGGGCCGGGGCGGGCGGGCCAGGGCGCGGTCTTCTGTATTTTCTGCCTCGAGTAGTTCGAAATAGGCACCGGCCTGTTCCTTCAGGGCGGTGTAGGCTCCGGGTTGCTGCTGATGCAGGCCTTTCAGGCGGCCGGAGAGCAACTTGGCGCGGGCGAAGTGCACCCGTTCCAATACCGGCTCGCTGTTGCGAAGCATTTCCTCCAGTTTGTACAGCAGCTGGCTTCCCTCTTCATCGCTACAGTCGATCATCAGGGAGCGCAGCTGTTCTTCCAGGCCTCTGGTGACCTTTTTGACAGTGGTTACGGCATTTTCCTCATAATCCTCCCGGTAATTCCTGATCCAGATGGGTTCGCCGGCGTAGATCGTAAGGCGGCTGCGGAAGTGGTTCGGCGCTTCATAGCTCAGGCCCACCGGCATGATGCTCAGCCCCAGCTCGAAATCGTGAAGGCTTTCGGTAGCCAGGGCGATACGCGCCGTTCCTGTTTTGATGTGGCGCAGGCGGCGTTCCATTTCGCTGGTGCCCTCCGGGGCGATGTACAGGCAGCCCCCCTTGCCGAGGAATTCGCTGGCGCGGGCAAAAGAGGCCTTATTGTCGATGGCGCGCCCCGGCACGTCGGAGGGCCGCTCCACAGGAATGCAGAAGAAGGTATTGAAAAACCAGTTTTGAAACCAGCCCTGGAACAGGCCGGCATTGGCCAGGAAGTGGACGATCATGGGAATGCGGGCGGCGACGTTCAGCGGGTCGAGCAGGGTATTGGGATGGTTGGACACCAGAATGGTGGGGCGGTCAAACTTCAGGTTCCGCTGGTTGATGATGGTGGTCCGAGGGTAGTAAATCCACAGAGCCAGCTTGGTGAGGCCCTTCAGGAAGTGGTAGATGAGGTAGAGTATCGGGTTCAATGTCAGGGTCAGGCTTTAAAGTTGAGCAAAAATTGGCGCACCGCCTTGTCGAACTCCTCTCCTTCGCCAAAGTGAAATTTCACTTCAACGGGTATGGCAAATATAGGCATCTTATTGTCGAGCAGGTACTGCCGGTGCAGTTCCAGGCGCATGGCGTCCTTTTCGGTGGTCAGGATCACTTTCTTTTCGGATTCCAGGCGGTCGAAGTCGGCCTTGAGGTGGCCCACATCGTACTTGGTGAAGTAGTGGTGGTCTTCATATTCCAGTATACGTACCGAGTTGGCCTGTTCGTTGAGGTAGCTGAGCAGATAATCCGTATTGGCGATGGCGCAGATGAGCAGCATGTCCATGTCCTTGTTCCATTCGAGCCGGTAGCGGGGGTTGAAGATGAAGTAGGGTTTGCCGTAGCTGTAATACGAAAAGAAGAGTTGCTGGTGAGGGTGGGGCTGTATTTCCTCTTTCAGCCTTTGCCGCTCTTCGGCGCTCATTTGCGGCGGGCATTTGCTGACGATGATGACGTCCGCCCGTTCATAGGCCGACCGCCATTCCCTCAGCCGCCCGGAGGGCAGGAGGTAATCGCGGGTGAAGGGCAGGCTGTACTGGGTGAGCAGGATATTGAGGCCGGGCTTTACGGAACGGTGCTGAAAGGCATCATCCAGCAGGACGGCCTGTATGTCGGGATGGTTCATCAACATCTGGGGTATGGCAAAGGAGCGGCTCTCGCAGACGGTGACCAGGATGTCCGGATATTTGCGCTTGAACTGCAGGGGCTCATCGCCTACCTGCTCGGCATTCATTTGCGCCTGCACTTCCAGGTATCCCTTGGTCTTGCGCTGGTAGCCCCGGCTGAGGGTAGCCACTTCCACATAGTCCTTGAGCAGGCGGATAAGGTACTCGATATGCGGCGTCTTGCCCGCTCCTCCCACCGACAGGTTGCCTACGGAAATGACAGGCAGGTTGAATTCCACCCCTTTCAGCAGGCCTTGGCTGTAGAGGCCATTGCGAATACTCACCCCTATGCCGTAAAGCAAAGATAGGGGCGCGAGCAGTACTCGAAACAGGAATCGCTGTATCATAGGAAGACAAAAGTAAGGAATAGTTTGCCGAATTTTGGATAAGCTTCTTTTCTTTGCAGGCATGAAAGCCATGATATTTGCCGCCGGCCTGGGCAGCAGGCTACGCCCGCTAACCAATGATAAACCCAAAGCGCTTGTGGAGATCAGAGGCACTCCTCTGCTTGAGATCGCCATCCGCCGGCTCAAATTCTTCGGCTATAAAGACATACTCGTCAACATCCACCACTTCGGCCAGCAGGTCATTGATTTTCTGGAGGAAAGATCTCACTTCGGAGTAAACATCACCATTTCCGATGAGCGGGAACAACTGCTCGATACCGGGGGTGGCCTGAAAAAGGCGGCCTGGTTTTTCGATGACGGCCCCTTTCTGTTATACAATGTGGATATCCTCTCCGACATCGGCCTGGAAGCCCTCGCCCGGGCACATCGGGAAAACGATGCGCTGGCTACCCTGGCCTGCCGGCAGCGTGACAGCTCCCGCCACCTGCTTTTTAACCGGGAAGGACTGCTCTCCGGCTGGCGCCACAACCGCACCGGCGAGGAGCGTATCTGCCGGCCGGGCTCCTTTCATCATGCCCTGGCCTTCAGCGGCATCCATGTACTCAGCCCGCGTATCTTTCAATGGATGCCGGAAAGGGACGTCTTCTCCATCATAGATGTTTACCTTGAAGCGGGCGGAGCAGAGCCCATCCGCGCCTTCCGCCACGATGATTCCCTGTGGCTGGACGTGGGCAAGCCGCCGGCACTGGAGCGGGCTGCCGTCCTTGTGCAAAAGATCCCCCTCGCATGAGAAAGCACCTTCCCATCGGTACTTTTATCAATATGGCCACAGTGGCTGTGGGTAGCCTTATTGGCCTTTGGCTGCAACAGCTTTTTCCCGCTAATGTACAGGCCATCATCTTCCAGGCTATCGGCCTGGGAACGCTCCTGATCGGCATACAAATGGCCCTTAAGGTGCCCGATGGCTATCTGCTGATCTTTATTTTCAGCCTCATCCTTGGCGGCGTCATCGGCGAGCTGATCCATTTCGACGCCTGGCTGCAGCGCATGGGGGAGGGAATAAAAACCGCCTTCCTGGTGGAAGACAGCCGCTTTACGGAGGGGCTGGCCACGGCCTTCCTGTTGTTCTGCATCGGCTCGATGACCATAGTGGGCGCCATCGAGGAGGGGCTTCGGGGCAAACGGGAATTGCTCCTCATCAAATCTACTCTGGATGGTATTACCTCCATTGCTTTTGCCGCTACCTATGGTATTGGCGTACTCTTTTCCATCATACCCATGCTTGTCCTGCAAGGGGGCATTACCATCCTTGCCCGGCAGATGCAGCGCTTTTTCACCGTTACCATCATCGGCCAGCTGAGCGCGGTGGGCGGGGTGCTGATCATCGCCATCGGCATCCGCCTGCTGGAGCTGGGGACGGTCAATATCGAAAATTTGCTGCCGTCCCTGGGGGTGGCGGTTTTGCTTACCTGGGGGTTTGATCGGTTTTTTGGGGGGTGATGTTGCGGGCGATACCCCCGTTTCGCCTTGCTACCCCCGTTTCGCCCTACCCAGCGGGGCGTAAGGTTTCTCCCTCATTTCAATATGGCATTTCCCACCGCGCATTCCAGGCACCTTTTTTTATCACAATAGTTGTTTTTCAGCTGCAGCAGGGCCTGTGTGTGGTAGGCGGATTCGGCTGTGGCGCCCAGCGTTTTCCATTTGCGGATGATGGCATTGGATTCGGCTTTCGCCTCTTCCAGGAATTGCAGGCCTTTCTCCTGGTAGCGCTCTTCCCCTTTGCGCTGGCCGTACAAAAAGAGGATGGGCGCAATGGTGTTGATCAATAGCAGGTGGACGGTAGTTTTACCGAGCGCTTTACGCTGTGTTGGCGATTCCTTTCCAAAGAGGTAGTGGTTCCACCAGTAGTTGGAAAGCTTCACCTCGAAGAGGTGTTCTATCTCCCGCAGGTTCTGAGCGGAGGCCACCTTGCTGAACAGGCTGGTGGTTTGATAAAGGAGGGTGGCCAGCTGGGCGATCCGGATGGTGGGAAAATTGGCGGGGCGCAGGCGCATAAACTTCCAGCTTTGGAGCGGAATGGGCTGAAGCTGGTATTTTTTCTGCAAAAACTGGTATTCTTTCTTCAACCTAAGGGGATACTCCTCTTCCAGGTGCTGGGAGAGGAGGCCGGACTGGCCAAAGAGCAACGATTCTATCTGGAAGAGGCTGTGGCGGTGGCGGCCGATCAGCAGCAGGGGCATACTTCGGGCCAGCATATCAAAAGGCTGGGCGTTGACCTTGGCCCCGAAGCTTTGCGCCAGGAACTGATAAAAAGTTTCTTCCCAGTTCTCCCTGTTCTCTTCCAGGCGATGGGCGATGGCGGCCGATTTGTCCTCCAGGCGCTCCGCCGCCAGGCGGTCCAGCCAGAGGTTGCGGGTGATGTCGCTGACTTTGGGGAACTGTTGCTCACAGGGTACCCAGGCCTCGTTATGGAGCAGGCGCTGGTAGTGGGCCGAAAGCCGCCGCGGTATTCGCCGTTTCATTTCCAGGCACTCCAGGCGGTCGCCCTGGCTGCGGTGGATGATCTGGTCTTCTTCCAGGACGACGTGCAGGATGACATTGTCATACGCCGGGTCTTCCTGATGGCCGTGCTGCAGCCAGTCGGAGGCCTTCAGGTGCATCTCCACATTCCCTGCCCAGACGGTTTCCCCGATCCGGATGCGGGCGTTCATAAAATCGGGGCCGGCATGATGGTTGTAATTGCCCGGATGCAAAATGTCTACCGGCTGGCCGGTGGTGGTCTGCAGGCTGGCGTGCTCAAAGCGCTGCATACGCCAGACGTAGTGAAGGAGGTCTTCTTTCATAGCGCGTCAAGTTTTGGTTTGGAAACTGCGGGCATAGCAAAGCCATGGCTAACCTTATATAGGATAGTTTCGCAGAGCTGCCAGGCTTAGGTTGGTTATTGATTTAAGAGGAGAGCTGATTGAGCATTCAATATAAAACAAAACAATCACAAAGGCAAAGATTTTACTTCATTTTGTTTCTATTTCAAATGCTCTTGTTTGATGGCCTGGCGCTCGTACACCTTGAAGGTATAGGCCAGTTCGTTCTTCTCATCTGCCGTGTGGGCTTCACTGGAAACGAGTTTCCATTCCTCTTCATTCAGGGGCGGAAAAAAAGTATCTCCGTCCTCCACCACCGTCTCCACTTCGGTGAGGTAGACGCGGTTCCAGTAGGGCTGGCTTTGTTCATAGATCTGGCCGCCGCCGATGATGAAGGCCTCCTGTTCGCCATTATCTTCGGCCATTTTCAGGGCGATCTCGATGGAAGGAGCGCTCAGGCAGCCGGAGGCTATGAAAAAAGGGTTTCGGGTAACGACGATGTTGGTCCGTTTGGGCAGGGGCCGGCCGATAGACTGGAAGCTTTTACGGCCCATGATGACGTGATGGTGAAGGGTGGTGCGCTTGAAGTACTTAAGGTCGGCAGGCAGGTACCAGGGAATCTGATTGTCCTTGCCAATGACCTTGTGCTTGTCTACAGCAGCGATGGCGGAGATGGTCATCGTGGTCCGGTTTTAGGGGGTCGTTTCCATGAGGTTGGCTTCCATGATACGCTTTTCCAGCCATTCGCGGCTGGGGTCGATGCTGTTCCGGATGTGTTTTTCTATCATCAGGCTGGCGATGGGTGCGGCAAAGGTGCCGCCGAAGCCAGAATTTTCCACATACACGGCAATGGCGATCTGCGGGTCATCCTTTGGTGCGAAAGCAAAGAAGATGGAGTGGTCTTTGCCGTGCGGGTTTTCCGCTGTACCGGTCTTTCCGCAGACCGGGATACCGGGGATATAAGCCGAGCGGGCCGTACCCGCCAGCACCACTTTCTCCATGCCGTTGGCCACGAGGTTGAAGTGCGCCGAATCGATGTTCACCTTATGGCGAACGGTAAATTCCTGAGGGATGGCCATCTCATTGCCGAACAGCCCCTTGACGAGGTGAGGCGTATAGTAATAGCCGCGGTTGCCGATAATGGCCGCCAGGTTGGCCATTTGCAACGGGGTTACCAGCATCTCGCCCTGCCCAATGCTCAAAGAGTAAATGTTAGAAAATTTCCATCGCATCTCTCCGTAGAGATCATCATAATATTTAC